>CAZCTE010000148.1:0-4043 GCA_964501395.1 uncultured Atopobium sp. | reverse complement strand
TGCTCACGACGGCGGCGTTCAACGCGCTGCTCAAGACCCTCGAGGAGCCGCCCGAGCACGTGGTCTTTGTCATGTGCACGACCGACCCGCAGAAGATTCCCGCCACGATCCTCTCGCGCGTTCAGCGCTTTGACTTCCACGCGATCGGGAGCAACGAGATGCAGGCGCATCTGGCCCGCGTCTGCGAGCAGGAGGGCTTCACCTATGACGACCGGGCCCTCGAGCTCGTGGTACGCCATGCCCGCGGCGGCATGCGAGACGCGCTCACCTCGCTCGAGCAGCTCTCCGTATTCGGCGCGGGCAACATAGGCCTCGATGCCGCCACGGACTTTTTGGGTGAGGTGTCCGGCTCGGTGCTGGGCTCGGTCTCGAGGGCCCTGGCGCACCGGGACGTGGGCTCGCTCTTTGGCGCCGTCTCCGAGCTCATGGATGCCGGTCGCGACCTCCTGCAGTTCACGCGGGAGCTCGCCGCCCACGTGCGGGACGTCTACGTGGTCTCGGTGGTACCGAGCGCGGAGGGCGTCGTCGCTGCGACGGGGGGCGAGCTCGACTCGCTGCGCGCCGAGGCCGCGGCGTACGGCTCGCCGGACCGCCTCTCGCGCGTGCTCACAATTCTGGGGGACGCCTCGAGCGAGATGCGCACGGCCACCAACCAGCGCCTGGTGCTGGAGGTCGCCTTCACCCGCATCGCCCGGCCCGAGAGCGACCTCACGCTGGATTCGCTCGCCGAGCGCGTCGCCGACCTCGAGCGGCAGGTGGCGGCGCTTTCACAGGCTGCTGGCGCGGGGGTGGCTGCTGCGCCCGCTGTGCCCGTTCCCGCTGCGCATCCGGCTGACATGAGGCCCCCGGAGCCCGAGGCGCCAGCGCCCGCCCCGGCCCCCGCGCCGGCCGCACCTCCCGTTGCGCCAGTGCCAGCTCGCCCCGCCCCTCCCGCCCCTGCGCCGGCAACGCCGCCTGCGAGCGGTACGCCGACCCCGGTGCCGGCCGGGGGCGTGACTCAGGGCTCCGGGCACTCCAACGGCGAGCTCCAGCGCCTCTGGAAGCGGGTCGTCGACCAGCTTGTGGCGGAGGCTCCAGCCAAGGGCTCCCTGCTCCTCTCGTCCACGGCCGTCTCCGACGATGGCGAGAAGGTCATGGTGTCGCTGCCAAAGGGCTCGCACTTCGCGGCGCGCATGCTCGAGCGCGCGGACGTGCGCGCGAGCGTTGACCCGGTCGTGGCGGGGATCCTGGGCCCGCGCCAGGTGGTCTACGTGGAGTCCAGCCTCGCGAGCAGGGACATCTCCCGCGCGAGGCGGGCCGCTCCCGTGCCGGCGCCCCGCCAGGCCCCCGCGCCCGCGAATCAGGCCCCCGCGCAGCCGCCCGTCCAGGCGGCGCCGGTCCCTGCCCAGATCGCGCCCGCGCAGTCCCGGGCCCCCGAGCCGCCCATGCCAGCGCCCTCGCCGATGGCGGCCCCAGCCGAGCCCACGGCGGCCCCCGCCTACCCGATGCCGTGGGACGAGCCCGCGCCCGCCCCCTCGCCCGCGGTTCCGGTGTCCGCGCCCGTGGAGGAGCAGGTCCCCTACCAGGAGGACGACATCACCGTCTACGAGGAGACCTACGAGCCGGAGGTCTCCTCCGGCCCCGTGGCCCAGAATGGGCCCGCGTGGCCGGCGGCCGATGCCGCCCCCGGCGGCGCGACAACCGGCGGCATAACCGCTGGACAGCCCGGACAGCCCGGGCAGCCCGCTCCCGCCGGGACGCGCCCGGTCGCTCCCGCGGAGGCGACCGGCGCCGCGGCCAACGCCGCAGGCGCGCCCGCCCCGGGGCCGGCCCCCGAGCTCACCCCCGAGTTCGCCGACATCGCCTCCATGCTGGCCGAGGCGTTTGGCCAGCCCGTCTCGGTGAGCGTGGAGAGCGCGGCCACGACCTCCGACGAGGACGCCGCGAGCGAGCTCTCCTGGGAGAGCGGGAACCCCGTGGAGATGGGATACACCGAGGAGCCCGTCGACGACGAGGACGTAGAGTAGACAAGACGCGCGATGCGCGACTGGCGCACGGCGCACGACGCATGACGAAAGGAACACGCAGATGGCCAAGGGTTACAACATGGGCGGCATGAACCGCAACCAGATGATGGCGCAGGCCCGCAAGATGCAGGAGCAGCTCCTCGCCGCCCAGCAAAAGGCCGCCGCAACCGAGGTGAGCGCCAGCGCGGGCGGCGGTGCGGTGAAGGTCACCGCGACGGGCGACATGCGCCTGACCTCGCTTACCATCGACCCCGACGCGCTCGACCCCGAGGACGTGGAGATGCTGCAGGACATGATCGTGGCGGCCGTGAACGACGTCCTGGAGTCCGCCGAGCAGACGGCAAGCCAGCAGATGAGCGCCATCACCGGCGGACTCAACATCCCCGGCCTGTTCTAGGGCCCAGCCGATATGGACATGCCCGTCAACGACGGCCACGCCCTGCAGCGGCTGCTCGACGAGCTCGGGAGGCTGCCGGGCATAGGCCCCAAGTCGGCCCAGCGGATCGCGTACCACCTCCTCGAGGCGGACGCCGAGGAGGCGCGCCGGCTCGCGGAGGCCATTCTCGAGGTGAAGCGGCAGGTGCACTTCTGCCCCGTGTGCTTCTCGTACGCCACGCGCGAGACCTGCGACGTCTGCGCGGACGGCAGCCGGGACCGCGGCGTGATCTGTGTGGTCTCGGAGCCGCGCGACGTGACCGCCATCGAGCGGACGGGCTCGTATCATGGGCTCTATCACGTGCTGGGCGGGGTCATCAGCCCCATGGACAAGATCGGCCCGGAGCAACTGCACGTCCGGGAGCTGCTCGCGCGCCTGGCGGACGAGGAGGTGGCCGAGGTCATTCTCGCCACCAACCCGGACGTAGAGGGGGAGACCACGGCGTCGTACCTCGCACGCGTCACGAGGCCGCTCGGCGTCCGCGTGACGCGGCTGGCGAGCGGGCTGCCCGTGGGCGGCGACCTCGAGTACGCCGACGAGGTGACGCTCGGGCGTGCCATCGAGGCCCGTCGGGAGCTCTAGCAGGAAGGGAAGGAAGGCGTCCCCATGACAACCAGGAACGGCAGGCATGCGGCCCCCGAGGCTCCCTCGGACGCGCCGGAGCGCTCGAGCGTCGACCCGGGCAGCATCTCGACCCTCCGCGCCGGGCAGGGCGCCAAGGTCGCCACGCGCAAGAACGCCTCCGAGGCGGCCGACCGCGCCCGCCGGAGCGTCGAAGAGCGCTACTACGAGCGCCACCCCGAGGCGCGCTCGTCCATGCGCGGCCCCTCGCGGAGCGGGAGAAACGTCGTCCTTCTCGTGGTGGCCGCGGTCCTCGTGCTCGCCGTGGTCTTCCTCCTGGCGAGGTGCGTGGCCAGCCTGGGCGCCTCGGACGCCGAGGAGGAGGGCGAGTCCACCACCTCCGAGCAGACCCTGCGGCTCAGCGAAGAGGAGCAGGCGGCGCTCGACGAGCAGAACGAGCACGACTCCGGCTACGAGCAGGCGGACGTCGACGGCTCCGTCTCGTACGGGACGAACACCTACACCCTCCAGGCGCTCGATGACGGCACGTGGGGCCTCGTCTGCACGACCTCCTCGGGGACAACGGAGACCCTCTTCACGATTGAGGGCACGCCCGTGGCGCTTCTGCGCACCGTGGACGCGCTGCTCGTGCCCGAGAACCGCGACGGCGGGTGGGACGTGCTCTCCTACGTGATCGACGGTCACGACCAGGTGAGCTACGTGGCGGACTCCTCCGGGGAGGCGATCCAGGGCAGCGGGGACATCGAGTCCGTGGAGCTCGACGGCACCACCCTGACCGTGACGGACTCCACCGGGGAGACCACCGAGATCTCGCTCGAGTAGTCCCGTGGGCGGGGGCGGGGCTCCTGCGCGGGGCTCAAGTCTTCCGCCCGAGGGCGCAGGGAACCCGCCCACGCGCTGGCCAGCCGGTGTGCGGCGGGTGCCCAGCCGGCGCCCAGCCGGCGCGTCAAACCGGTCCGTCCGATTTTTTCAAATTCTCCCTTGCGCGGGGTGTGGGAGTATGTCAGAATAGCCCACGC
>CAZCTE010000147.1:0-4054 GCA_964501395.1 uncultured Atopobium sp. | reverse complement strand
AGTAGTGCCATGAGCTTGAGCATGAGGTCGACGGTGCCCACGTTGTAGCCGGCGGCGGCGTAGCGCGCGCGGATGCCGGGCATGCCCCCGTTCCCGCGCGCGGTGCCGAGGATGCAGAGCGGCAACTTCTCCGGGTTCACGAAGGCGCGGCGCGCCAGGCGCTCGGGCAGCTCGGAGAAGTCATCGTAGGCCACCTGCACGGGGACGGCCCCCTCGAGCACGGGGAGCGTGCGGGAGAGCGTGGGGTCGGAGAGCTCTGCCTCGTCGCGGACCACCAGCAGGAGCGCCGCACCCGCCTCCGCGAGGCGGCCGGCCTCCTCGCGGAGCTCGTTGAGGAGGTGCTCGGTGGGCTCCATGCCGGGCTCGAGGAAGGCGGCCACGAGCGGCCTGCCCGCGTGGTCTGCGTGCGCGGCGCTGGCTCCCGCGGGGTTGGCCCCGTCGTCGGACGTGCCGAGAAGCCCCAGGTCGTCCAGGGGGATGTCCAGGAGCAGCTGGGAGACGTCCGGCTGGCGCACGACGAGCTCGACGGGCCCCTGCGAGCCGCCCTTGTCAACGTGAAGAAACCGTTCCGCCACCTGCGTGTCACCGCTGGGGAGGCGCGCCGCGGTGGTTACGCGGTAGGTCCCCGCGGGCAGGTCACCGGCACAGACGCCGTCCTCGAAGGCGGCCTTGCCGTAGAGGTCGAGCGTCTCGAAGCCCAGGCGAGCGGAGTCGGAGCACGACCCGCCGGCGGGTGGGCGGTCGCCCGTGAGGCGGGCGATCGTCCAGTCGTGGAAGTAGCCGGGTGCGGGCGAGGCGTCGCTCGAGAAGGTCACGCGCACGGTGCCCTCGGGGCGCTCCACGGGGACGAACGTACCGCCGCGGAAGTACTCGATTCCCAGGTCGACGGTGTTGATTCGCGCTGGCACGCCGAAGCTGCGGCAGATGGCCACGAAGAGCGCCCTTCTCGTGGGCTCGGCGGCCTGCCCGGAGACGAGGGCGCCGCGCGGGGTGCCCACGAGCTTTCTCACATGGTGGCGCGCGTCGAGGGCGGTGTGCTCGCACACGTAGGCCCAGACGCGCGCGGGGTCGGCGCGGAAGGCGTCCGCCTGGTCGGCGTCAAAGAAGTCGCGGATGAAGGCGCGCCAGGCGCTCAGGTGCTCGAGATGGGCGCGCGGGCAGAGCACGTAGCGGCGATAGAGGCCCTCGGCCCGCTCGACGTCAGTCACCCCCTCGCGCGCGAGGTAGGCGAGGGCGTCCGCGCGCGCGAGCCGCGCTCCCGCGAGATGGTCCTCGAGCACGTCCGCCCTGAGGTCGCGGAAGTCCTTGTCCGTGAGCGTGGCGAGAAGCTCCGCGCGGTCCTCGCCGTCGTCCGCGGTAAGGAAGCGGGCCACCTCGGGCGCGTTGCCAAAGGCGTGCTCGAAGAAGGGCAGGCAGGTCGTGTCGTCGCGGCCGACCTCGTGGGCCAGCTCCCGCGCGTGCCGCACGAGGCCGGCCACGCGCTCCGTGCGCAGGCGGTCCGCCTCCTGCTTGCGGGCGCGGCCGGCGTCGGCCTGCTCGCGGGTGACGGGCGCGGAGGGCGCCGGGTGGTCGGCCGGGGCGTGGACGTCTATCTCGACCCAGCTGCCGTCGCCCTCCTCAACCGGACGGGGCACGAGGGTGACGTCATGCTCGCACGTAGCATCCACGACCTTCTCGGCAAGGCGCCCGTCGCAGGAGGCCGTCGCGCGCAGGGTCCCGCCACCCACGAGGATGCACGCGGTACCCTGCGCGTCCGTTACGAGCGAGGCGATGTCGCGCCAGCCGGCCTCGTTCACGATCTGGAGGCGCACCGCGGCGCCCCCCACGGGCGCGCCCGCCTCGTCCGCCACGCGCACGGCGAGGGTGGAGGCGGGGGCGTAGCGGTCCGTGAGGTTCACGATGACCTGGCAGCCCTCGCGGGCGAGCAGGTGGGCGTCCCGCTCGAAGTCGCAGCCGTAGTCGCCAAAGAGGCGGGTGTGCACGAGCATGGCGCGCCCCGATGCGGCGGTGAACCAGCCGCGGTCGAGCGCGGGCTCGGGCTCGCAGGCACCCAGGTAGTGCCACCCGTCGCCGGTGTAGGCCTCGACCCAGGCGTGGTTGTCGTCGCAGTGGGCCCACCAGGGGGTGTAGAGCTGGCGCGCCGGGATGCCCACGCTGCGCAGGGCCGTCACGAGGAAGGTGGACTCCTCGCCGCAGCGCCCGTCGCCGGAGGCGAGCACCCCGAGCGGGCCCAGCGTGCGGCCGTCGGAGGCCTGGTAGGTGGCCGTCTCGCAGCACCAGTAGTTGGTCTCGAGCACGGCATCGGCGGCGCCCAGCCCCTCAAGGCGCCCCTCGAGCTGCGCGCGGAAGGTGGGCCAGGCGTCCGCGAGCGGCTCGTTGTTCACGCGCGGGCAGGCCACGTAGTGCACGAAGACCTCCTCGGGGACGTCCCGGCACCAGGGGCTCCGCTCCCGGAGCTCGCGCGCCTGGCGCGCGAAGGAGGCGAGCACCGCAAGGTCCGTGTCATAGACGTCGGTGAGGGGGAGCGTGCCGAGGTAGCTCCTCAGAAGCGCGCGCTCGTCCTCGTCCGCAAGCGACGCGAGGGCGTCGTCGACCGCATCGGCGAGCGGGGCGAGAAGGTCGGCGCGCCCCGCGAGGCGCTTCTCGGCATAGGCGTGGAAGGCGGGGGAGAGCAGGGGCATGGCGTTAGGCCTCCTTGACGGTGACGGCGAGGACGGTGTCCACGGGGTCGGGCAGGGTCGCCGAGGGCCCGAGGTCCGCGAAGGCGACGTCGGGGTAGTCGCTGTGCGTTCAGCTTGTGGAGAGCGGGACCTCCGTGCCGTCGCGCAGCAGCCGGATCCTCTCGATGCGGTCCTTGGGGACGCCGAGCAGCGGCACGGGGCCGAGGGAGTTCTCATAGAGATGGTAGTAGTAGGTGCGGCCGTTGCGCGTGAGGCGCCCCACCTCAGGGGGCACGGCATCCACCGGCCCTCCCGCGGCCGGCCCGCAGCCGTGGACGGAGTCGCCGTTTCTCGCCATCCACGCGCCGATCTCGGCGAGGATGCGGCAGGACTCGTCGGGGATGCGCCCCGTGGCGTCCGGCCCCACGTTGAGGATCATGTTGCCGCCCTTGGAGACGCACTCAACGAGCTTGTGGACGAGAAGGTCGGCGGGCTTGTAGTTCCCGTCCGTGGCGCAGTAGCCCCAGTTGTCGTTCATCGTGACGCAGGACTCCCAGGCGAGCGGGCGCCCCTCGGCGTCGCGGATGCCCTGCGGCGGGACGATCTTCTCGGGCGTGACGAAGTCGCCGTGGTAGGGCGTGGGGTCGCAGGCGGCGAGCGAGCCGTAGCCCTCGCCGGAGACCTCGAGGCGGTTGTTGGTCACCACGTCCGGCTGGAGCTCGCGGACCGTCTCCATGAGCCGGGTGGCGCGCCAGGCCTCGCCGCGCAGGTCGTCGTAGGAGAAGTCGAACCACAGCAGGTCGAGCCTGCCGTAGTTGGCGCAGAGCTCGCGCACCTGCTCGTGCATGTAGTCGAGGTAGCGGTCAAAGACGCGCCCCTCGTTGCTCCCGCGCACGGGGTCGTTGCGCAGGGGCGCCTGGCGGTCGCCGTACTGCGGGAAGTCGGGGTGGTGCCAGTCGATGAGCGAGTAGTAGAGCCCCACGCGCAGGCCCTCGGCGCGGAAGGCGTCCAGGAACTCCGCCACGACGTCGCGCCCGAGCGGGGTGTTCGTGGACTTGAAGTCCGTGGTGGCCGTGTCAAAGAGGCAGAAGCCGTCGTGGTGCTTGGCGGTGAGCACGGCGTAGCGCATGCCCGCCTCGCGGGCCCTTCTCGCCCAGTCGCGCGCGTCGAGCGCCGCCGGGTTGAACTCGCGGAAGTAGGGGAGGTAGGCCTCCTCGGGCATCTCCTCCGTGCTGCGGACCCACTCCCCGCGGGCCGGGATGCTGTACAGCCCAAAGTGGATGAACATGCCAAAGCGGTCGTGCAGCCACCACCGCATGCGCCCGTCGTAGCGGGCGCGGTCGAACTGGAACGCCATGCGGGACACCCCTCCTCCGAGGACGTCGGGCTAAGCA
>CAZCTE010000146.1:0-4075 GCA_964501395.1 uncultured Atopobium sp. | reverse complement strand
GCCCAGGGCGGCGTTGGGGTCGGCGTCCAGCGTGAGGGGCGAGAAGGCCCCGGCGTTGTAGCTCCTCAGGGCCGCGATGCCAATCATGGCGGCGTTGTCCCCGCAGGCCCGCATGGGCGGCACCGTCACGCGCACGCCTCGGGGCCCGAGCGCCTCGCGGTAGGCCGCGCGCAGCCCCGCGTTGGCCGCAACGCCCCCGCCCACGCAGAAGTCCGAGACGCCCGTCTCCTCCACCGCGGTCACGGCCTTGGCCACCTGCACGTCAATGACGGCTGCCTCAAAGCTCGCGGCCAGGTCCGGCAGGTTGATGGCGCGGCCCGCGCGGTTCTCGCCCTCGATGTAGGTGATGACCGCCGTCTTGAGCCCCGAGAGGCTGAAGGAGTAGTCCCCGCTGTGGAGCATCGCGCGCGGGAAGTGGATGGCCTTGGGGTTGCCCTGCGCGGAGAGCCGCGAGATCACGGGGCCGCCGGGGTAGCCCAGCCCCAGGGCCTTGGCCACCTTGTCGAAGGCCTCGCCCACCGCGTCGTCGATCGTGGCGCCGAGCACCTGGTAGTCACCCCAGGCGCGCACGTGCACGAGCATGGTGTTGCCGCCGGAGACGAGGCTCGCCACAAAGGGCGGGCGCAGGTCGGGCGTCTCGAAGAGGTTGGCCATGAGGTGGCCCTCGAGGTGGTGCACGGCAATGAGCGGCAGGTCGGCGGCCAGGCACAGGCCCTTGGCAAAGGCCACGCCCACCACGAGGGCGCCCACCAGGCCCGGCCCCGCCGTCACGCCCACCGCGGCCAGGTCGGAGGGCGCGAGGGTATCCACGCCAAAGTGCTCGCCGGCGCGCGCGAGCGTCTCCTCGAACACGCCCACGATGGCCTCCGTGTGCTTGCGGGAGGCAATCTCGGGGACCACGCCGCCAAAACGCGCGTGGAAGTCAATCTGCGTGGCCACCACGCTCGCGCAGACCACGCCGTTGGAGTCCGTGACGGCCATGGCGGTCTCGTCGCAGGAGGACTCTATCGAGAGGATGAGCGGTCCGGCCGCGGCGATCGCAGCCCGCGCGTCAGCGGGGCGCTCGCCGGGCACGATGGGCCAGGGGCGGATGGAGGGCGCGGGCTCGGGGTGCTCGTCGCCGCCCCCCACCGCCTCCGCGGCGAGCGGCAGCGGGGCGCGCAGGATGAGCGCGTCATGCGCGGGCTCGCCCGGCGCGGCCGGGTAGTAGCCGGGGCGGCGGCCCTCCTCCGCAAGGCCGAGCCTGGCGTAGAGCGCGCGGGCCGGGGCGTTCTTCTCGTCAACCTCGAGGGAGAGCGTGCTTGCGCCGAGCATCTGCGCGTCGTAGGCCACGCGGGCCACCAGGCGCCGCGCAATCCCCTCGCGCCGGCGCGCCGCATCCACGACGACCTCCTCGATCTCAAAGTCCGCCCCCGCGAGCACGCCGCCCGCGAAGCCGATCACCCGGCCCTGGTCGTGCGCAACCCACCAGCTGCGGCCGGGCTGGGAGAGCTCCTCGTAGAACATGCGCTCCGTCCAGGGGGTGTGCGCGGAGCCCTCGTAGGACGCGGCCTCGAGCTCGGCCACCGCGGCGGCATCGTTGAGCGTCATCGGGCGCAGCTGCAAATGGATGCCGGCCAGCGCGTCGTCCACGCCGGTGAGCTCCACCGTGGCCGGGCGCCTGAGGCCCAGGCGGGTGCGCTCCGCCTCCTCGGCGTCCGAGAGGCGCGTGTAGATGGGCAGCACGAGGGCCGGGTCGCCGGACTGGGCCTTTGGGCCGAAAAGGGCGCCCGCCTCCACGGCGGCGCGGACGAGCCCCTCGCCCGTGGGGAACCACGCCTCCTCAGGCGCGAGGCGCGTGAGGCCCGCCGCCTCAAAGCGCTCGCGATACTTGGCCAGCCCGTTGCCCGTGAGGGTAAGCTCATCGCGGTCCGCCCGCGCCGACCACGCCTCCACGCACGCATCCGCCTTGACCACGGTCTCGACCGGGAAGGTGCGGTGCGCGCCCGCATCATCGAGCTGATAGATTCCGGGGTAGACCTCCCCGCGCATGGCGTCGCCGGCCACCGCGAGCGTCCCGCGGACGCCGGCCGCCCAGGCGGACCAGGCCATCGCGTCGAGCGCGGAGGCGCCGTAGAGCGGCAGGCCCGCCCCGCAGGCGATGCCCTTGGCCGTGGCGATGCCAATGCGCACGCCGGTGAACGAGCCGGGGCCGCGCCCCACGAGGACGGCGTCGAGGTCGCCCATGGAGAGGCCCGCCTCGGCAAGCGCCTCCTGCGCCGTGGTCACCAGCTCCACGTTCGCGCGGCGGCGGCACATATGGTCGCGCGCCGCAAGCGGGGTCACGGCCCCGTCCGCGGCCACGCGCGCCACCGCGCACGCGAGCATGTCGGTCGAGGTGTCAACGGCAAGGACGGTCTTCTCGGCAGGTCCGGTCATGGGCGCTCTTCTCGGTCGGGGCTCAACGTGTTTCAGTGTAGCCGCTGCACGCCCGACGCGGTGGCTACGCCGTGGCCCCGTGCTCCGTGGCAACCGTCTCCATCAGGCGCGCGAGCGGCCAGGTGCGGTTTGTCTTGGTGAGCAGGGCCTTGGGACCCACCACGCAGCCCGCCTCGCGGCTCCGGGCCAGAAACTCGTTCACCTGCGCGTCGGTAAGGCCGCAGAGCAGCACGAACTCATCGCACGCCGGCGCCGGGCCCGCGTACGGCACGGGCGCCGGCCTAAAGCCGGGAAGCCGTGCGAACGCGCCCGCCGGGTCGCCCAGGCGCTCGGGCAGCGCCGTGCGGGCCAGCACGCCCATCTCCTTGAGCACCCCGCGAACCGCCGCGCCCTTCTCGGAGGAGGGGTCAAGCCCCCAGAGCACCGCGCACGCCGCGGGCCCCGAGGGCTTGACCTTCTTCCTGGATCCGGCGGCCTTCTTGTGCGGCCGGCCGGCCATTAGCCGAAGTAGCGCTCGAGCAGGCCCTTGAGCGCCTTGCCGTGACGGGCCTCGTCGCGGGCCATCTCGTGCACGGTGTCGTGGATGGCGTCGAGGCCGTTCTTCTTGGCGCAGGTGGCCAGCTCCACCTTGCCGGCGGTGGCGCCGTACTCGCAGTCAACGCGCCAGGCCAGGTTGTCCTTGGTGGACGCCGTCATGTTGGGCTCGAGCTCGGTGCCCAGGAGCTCCGCGAACTTGGCGGCGTGCTCGGCCTCCTCGTAGGCGGCCTTCTCCCAGTACAGGCCGACCTCGGGGTAGCCCTCGCGGTGCGCGATGCGCGCCATGCAGAGGTACATGCCCACCTCGGAGCACTCGGCGGTGAAGTTGGCCTTGAGCTGCTCGAGGATGTAGGCCTTGTCCTCGTCGGAGATGTTGGGGTTGTCCTTGACGGTCTTGTCGTAGACGCCGTACTCGTGCTCGGCGGCGAGCTCGATCTCGCCCTCGACCTTCTCGAACTGGCTTGCCGGGGCGTGGCAGACCGGGCACTCCGCGGGCGGCTCGGCGCCCTCGTAGATGTACCCGCAGACCTTGCAGACCCACTTGTCCATGGTGACCTCCTTGTTGTTTGCGTTGATGTGCGGCGAGACCCCTCGCCTCGCCGCCCCTCTCCTATGCACGCGGCGCTAGGCCGTGGGTGCATCGTCCCTCTGACACGCGGGGCAGATGCCGTCGAACTGCAGGGCGTGACCGGTTATGCGGTAGCCGGTTGCGCGCGCGGCGGCCTCGTTGGCGTCCTCGAGCAGCGGGATCATCACGTCGTCCACGCGCCCGCAGCTCGTGCAGCGCACGTGGTAGTGCTCGAAGGACTGGTGGTCAAAGTGGTCCGCGCCGTTGTTGATGCGGACGCGCAGGACCTCGCCCTCGTCCGAGAGCCGGTTGAGCGTGCGGTAGACCGTTGCCCGGCTGATGCTCGGGTGCCCCTCGTGGACGGCGTCGTAGACCTCGTCCGCCGTGGGGTGGTTGGCAAGCCGGCGCAGCTCGTTCTCTATGATGGCGCGCTGCACGGTGTTCCTTGCCGCCATGGTCCGCCTCCCCTCTTCCCTGCGTCCCTTCGTGTCGAGACTCACTATACACTATTGCGACTGAATATCAACTAGGAATTTTTCCTATTTTCGGAGA
>CAZCTE010000145.1:0-4101 GCA_964501395.1 uncultured Atopobium sp. | reverse complement strand
AAAAAGGGTGCGATGAGCGGGACGTGGAGTCGTGCTCGCCGGGTTAGGGACTCCGCCGTAACCGTCCCCTTCTGGGGCGCCCAGCCCAAGGCGGTATACTTGAGGGCGCTCCGGAAGACGTAGCCCCACCCCGCGCTACCCAAGAAAGGACGGCCATGAGAATCGCCGACAAGCTCGCCAAGCGCCAGACCTTCTCGTTTGAGATCTTTCCGCCCAAGGGCAACATGGCGCTCGAGACCGCCTACGAGGTGGCGAGCGAGATGGCCGCGGACCGGCCGGACTGGATCTCGGTGACCTACTCCGCGGGCGGCTCGGGCAACTCGGCCAACACGGTCCCCATCGCCGGCCAGATCGAGCACGAGCTCGGCGTGACCGCGCTCGCGCACCTCACCTGCCTGGGCTCCGCGCGCGAGGACGTGGACGCCTACGTGGCCAGCCTCTCCCAGGCCGGCGTGGAGAACGTGCTCGCCCTGCGCGGCGACCGCGGGCCCGGCCGGCAGGTCCGCGACTTCGCGCACGCCTCCGACCTCATCTCCTATCTGCGCTCCACGGGCGCGGACCTCTGCATCGGCGCGGCCTGCTACCCGGAGGGCCACGTCGAGTCGCCCAGCGAGGAGGAGAGCTTCCGCGCGCTCTACCTCAAGCAGGAGGCGGGCGCGGACTACCTCGTCTCCCAGCTCTTCTTTGACAACGAGGACTTCTACCGCTTTCGCGAGAAGTGCCTGCGGCATCGCGTGCGCCTGCCCATCGTGGCGGGCATCATGCCCTTCACCAGCGTGAAGCAGATCCAGCGCATGGCCTTCACCTGCGGCGCGTCCATCCCCGCCAAGGTGGTGAAGCGGCTCGTCCGCGCCGGGGACGACCCGGCCGACCAGGCGCGCGCCGGCGTGGAGTACGCCTGCGAGCAGCTCTGCGACCTCGCGGCCAACGGGGTGGACGGCCTGCACGTCTACAGCATGAACAAGCCGGCCGTGGCCCACGCCGCGCACGAGGCCCTGCTCTCCTGCGGCTACCTGGGGGCGTAGCGTGCCGGCGGCGCGCCGCTCCTACGACATCCGCTCGGTCGAGCGCTCGGAGGTTCTGCGCTACCTGGGATACGCCGGGCAGCCCCTGACGCCGGAGCTCGACTCCCGCATAGACGAGGTCGTCGCGCGCTGCCTGGCGGCGTGCCGCCCCTGCGGCGTGACGCGCGTCTTTGACGTGGCGCGGCGGGGCGAGAGGGACGGCGTGCCCGTGATCGAGCTCGAGGGGACGGCGCTCGAGCTCGAGGGGCGCTCCATCGCCGACCACCTGGAGGGCGCCGTCTTCGTGGGCGTGCTGGCCGTCACCGTGGGCCTGGGCGTGGACGCCGAGCTCAGGCGTCTCTCGCTCACGGACCCGCTCGCGCAGGTGGTCTTTGACGCCGCCGGCACGGCCTGCGTGGAGCGGGCGGCGGACGCCGCGGAGGCGGACGTGGTGGCGGCCGCGGCCGAGCGCGGGCTCCACTGCGGGACGCGCTTCTCGCCCGGCTACGGAGACCTGCCGCTCGCCACGCAGCCGGTGCTGCTGGCGGCCCTCGACGCGGGGCGGCTGCTGGGCATCACGCTCTCGGAGTCGCTCCTCATGTCGCCCACCAAGAGCGTGACCGCGGTGGTGGGCCTCTTCGAGCGGCCGCGGGAGGGAGCGCGCCGCTCCTGCGACGCGTGCGCCTGCCGGGACTTCTGCCTGCTGCGCCGCTCCGGCCGCAGCTGCGGCGAGCGGGGGTAGGCCGAGCGCGGAGAGGCGGCCTCGCGCTGGCGAGCCCCTGCGCGCGGCGCGCTGACCCCGCCGCGGTGACCCGGCCCCGCGGGGTGCCCCTCTCGCCGGGCCGCCTCGCCGGCCCCGCCCGGCGCCAAGCCAGCTCCGCCCGCCCTGCTACGATGGGGCGAGACCAACGACGACCGGAGGACCCATGCCCAGTGCAACCCAAGACGACCTGCTCGCCGCCGCGCTCGACGGCCGCGCCTTCCTGCTCCTCGACGGTGCCATGGGCACCCAGCTCCAGGAGCGCGGCCTGGCCGCCGGCGAGCTCCCCGAGCTGCTCTGCCTCACGCACCCCGAGGAGGTCACGGCCGTCCACGCCGCCTACGTGGCCGCCGGCGCGGACGTGGTCACCACGAACACCTTTGGTGCCAACGCGGCAAAGCTCGGAGACGCGGCCACGGTCGAGGAGGTCTTCTCGGCCGCCGTCGCGTGCGCCCGGGCCGCGGGCCCGCGCTACGTGGCCGCGGACCTGGGCCCCACAGGGCAGCTGCTCGAGCCTCTGGGGACCCTCTCCTTCGACGGGGCCTACGAGCTCTTCTCCCGGCAGGTGCGCGCCGCCGCGGCGGCGGGCGCGGACCTCTTTGTCGTAGAGACCATGTCGGACCTCGCCGAGGCCAAGGCGGCGCTGCTGGCCGTGCGCGAGAACTCCGACCTCCCCGCGCTCGTGACCATGACCTTCCAGGAGGACGGGCGCACGTTTCTGGGCACCACGCCGGAGGTGGCGGCTCTCACGCTCTCCTCGCTCGGGGCGGATGCCGTGGGCGTCAACTGCTCGCTCGGGCCCGTGGAGGTGGCGCCGCTCGTGGGGCGCATGCTGCCGTGGGCGAACTGCCCGGTAATGGTGCAGGCCAACGCCGGCCTCCCCCGCGTGGAGGGGGGCGGCACGGTCTACGACGTGGGGCCTAAGGAGTACGCGCGCGCCGTCGCGGGCATGCTGGACGCCGGCGTCACCATCGTGGGCGGCTGCTGCGGCACCACGCCCGCCCACATCGCCGCCGAGCGCGCGCTTCTTGCCGGGCGCACGCCGGCCCCGCGCGTCGTGCGCGACTGCTTTGCCGTGGCGGGCCCCCAGCGGGTGGTGGCGCTCGAGGCCGGCCAGGTGGGCGTCATAGGCGAGCGCATCAACCCCACGGGGAAGCCCAGGATGAAGGAGGCCCTGCGCTCCGGCAACCACGACCGCGTGCTCTCCGAGGCCCTGGCCCAGGAGCGCGCGGGCGCCCAGATTCTCGACGTCAACGTGGGCCTGCCCGAGATAGACGAGCGCGCGGTCATGTGCCGGCTCGTCTCGGAGCTCCAGGGCGTGACCACGCTCCCGCTGCAGATCGACTCCTCGGACCCGGCGGTGGTGGAGGCCGCGGTCCGCAGCTACCCGGGCAAGCCGCTCGTCAACTCCGTGAGCGGGCGGGCGGACTCGCTCGCGGCGGTGGTGCCCCTTGCCGCGCGCTACGGCTGCGCCCTCGTGGGCCTCACGCTCGACGAGGACGGCATCCCCGCCACCGCCGAGGGCCGGCTCGCCGTGGCGCGCAGGATCGTGGCCGCCACGGACGCCGCGGGCATCCCCCGCCACGACGTGGCCATCGACTGCCTCGCCATGGCGGCGTCCACCGACCAGGCCGCCCCGCGCGCCATCCTCGGCGCCATCCGCGCCGTCAAGGCGGAGCTGCCGGGCGTGCGCTGCGTGCTGGGGGTCTCCAACATAAGCTTTGGCCTGCCCCTGCGCCCCCTGCTCAACGCCACCTTCCTCGCGGCGGCCCTCGGCGCGGGTCTGGACCTCGCGATTATCAACCCGGGGGACCGGCGCATGGCGGAGGTCGTCGACGCCTGGCGCGTGCTCTCGGGGGAGGACGAGCAGGCCCGTGACTACGTGGCGCGCTACGCCGGCAGGACGGACGAGGTGGCGGGCGTGGGTCCGGGTGCGGCGTCCGCGGCCTCTGGTGCGGTGTCTGCCTCGCCCACGCCGGGTGGCGAGAAGCCCGCGGGCGCCCCGGCCCTCGCCGACGCATCCCAGGACGACCCCGTCACCCGCGCGCGTGCGCTCGTGCTCGACGGGCGCCCCGGCCCCATGGCCGAGGCGATGCGCGAGGTCCTTCTCGGCCACGACGCCCTCTACGCGATAAACGAGGTGCTGGTCCCCGCCCTCGACGAGGTGGGGCGGCGCTTTGAGGCCGGGAGCTTCTTCCTGCCCCAGCTCATGGCGTCGGCGGAGGCGGCCAAGGCCGGCTTCGAGGCCGTGCGCGCCGCCGCGGGGCCGGGGGACGCCGCCGCGCGGGGCAAGGGCGAGGTCGTGGTGTGCACCGTGCGCGGGGACATCCACGACAT
>CAZCTE010000144.1:2968-4113 GCA_964501395.1 uncultured Atopobium sp. | reverse complement strand
TACCGCGGGTTATACTGTGCGCGGACACGCGAGGGAGCCGCGTCACGAGGAGGCCCGCATGGAACGCAAGCTGCGCAACGTCATCTTTGACATGGGCGGCGTGCTCATGACCTTCGACGGGCCGCGCTTCGCGAGCCTCTTCACGGACACGCCGGAGGACGCGGCGCTGCTCAACGGCGCGCTCTTTGACACCACGATGTGGTCGCTCCTGGACTCGGGGACCATCACGCATGAAACCATGCTGCGCTACGCCGAGGCCCGCCTGCCCGAGCGTCTGCATCCCAACCTGCGCGAATGCTTCCTGCGCTGGCCCAACCACTCCGAGCCCATCGCCGCCACCAACGACCTCGCGCTGCGCCTCCACGACGAGGGCTACGGCATCTACCTGCTCTCCAACGCCAACACGCGCATCATGGAGCAGCTGCGCCACGCGCCCGCGCTCGCCTGCCTGGACGGCTACGTGGTCTCCGGGATGGAGCGCCTGATGAAGCCCGATCCGGCCATCTACCAGCTGCTCTGCACGCGCTACGGCCTGGACCCGGCCGAGTGCCTCTTCGTGGACGACAACGCGGACAACTGCGCGGGCGCCGAGGTCGCGGGCCTGGAATCGTTCCGCTTCACCGGCGAGGCCGGCGGGGACGTCGTCGCGCTCGAGCGGAGGATTCACGAGCTGAGCTGAGTCACGGACAGCAGAGCGGCCGATTCGCGGCAGCGCGGCGGGCGCGGGGCGTCAGGCGCTTGTCCGCAGGCGGGACGCTGGGAGCTGAGGCACGGCTTCCGGTCAGCTCAGCGCAAGCACGGTGGCAACGCCCCAGGCCACGACAATCACCAGCATCGCGAGGAGCCCCACGATCGTCTCCGTCCGCACGGTGAGCCCCGCCAGCCGCGGAAACACGCGCCGGATGGGACGACGGTCGAGCAGGAGGTAGGCGCCGATAAGGCACACCCCCGCAAAGCAGATCAGGTAGGAGAAGGCGCGGTACCACACGGGGTACGCCGCACTCGCGCCCGTTGGGTTGAGAAACACGTCGACGCAGACGACCACGACCAGCGCCGTGAACCCAATCACCAGGACGTCCCAGGCGATTCCGACGGGGGCCGGCACGCGCGCGAGGATTCGACCCAGGAGGTTGCTGGGGCGGCGC
>CAZCTE010000144.1:1617-2868 GCA_964501395.1 uncultured Atopobium sp. | reverse complement strand
TAGACATCGCTCGTGACGCCGGTCTGCCCAAAGCCGAACTGCTCGGGCGGGGCGTAGGTGCGCGTGCCAAAGTGGGTGGTGTCCTGCTCCGCGCCGCTTCGGTACGCGCGAGATATGCCCAGGTCAATGAGGGTGACGCCACCGCGGGACACAATGACGTTGTCCGGCTTGAGGTCGCGGTGAATGACGGGCGGGTCCAGGCGCTCGTGGAGCTCCAAGACCGCGTCGCAGAGGTCGGGGAACGTGCGCGCCACGAGCCCCAGGCGCTCCTCGCGCGTACCGCACGCCTCCACGCAGCCGCCAAGCGTCTCCCCGGGAACGAGCTCCATCACCACCACGAGGTCGCCGTCGCGCCGGTGGCACTCAAGGAGGCGCGGCAGGTGCGCCAGCCTCACGCCCGCACGCTGCGCGGCAAAGACCTCCTCGTAGGCGCCGCCCAGGCCCGAGCCGCCGCGGATGCGCTTGCGCACGAAGGGCCCCAGCTCGGAGCCGTTCTCGCCCACGAAGAACACCCGCTCCGTGGTCTCGACGCCGCCCTCCTTGAGGGTCGCGTCGACCCGGTAGCAGGCGTCGCGGTCGAGCGCGGCCAGGTAGTCGGCGAGTTCGTCGTGGGTCTCCATGCGCCCATCCTAGCAGAGCGGTCCAGGCCGCCTAGCAGATGGTCCTCTCGCCAAAGCGGTAGAGCTCCTCGTTGACCTTCTGCAGCGAGCAGCCCCGGTCCAGGCAGAAGATGATGATCGCGTCGCGGCGGTCCTTGCAGTAGAGCTCGCTCACGCCCGCCGCGGTGAGGGCGCGGTTGGTCTCGCGAAGGGTGAGCGCCATGGCAAAGGCAATCTGCAGCACCTTGTCCCTACTGGGATTGCGCGTTCCTTGGAAGATTTGATAGCCAAACGTGTCGTTGAGGTTGGCCATGCGCACCACGCGCGACCGCTCGAGGCCCTTCTCGGCGAGGAGCTGGTTGAGGTACTCGGAGAGGCTGCGGCTGCCGGGCTCGTTGCGCTCGAGGTAGCCCTCGAGGTCAGATGTGGAGAGCAGCTCGTCGAGCAGCTCCTCCGTCAGTCGCTCCGCCATGTGACGTCCTTCCCCTTCCGAATGAGAATAGCAGGGCCCGACCCGCGCGAATTACGCCGGGCCGGGCACGAGGCCCGCAACGCCATCTCCCGCGCCGCGGGCCCCAACTCCAAGCTAGGCAACGGAGAACGTGGCCTCCGCAAGAATCGTGTCATCAAGGGAGAGGAACTCCTCCACCTC
>CAZCTE010000144.1:0-1517 GCA_964501395.1 uncultured Atopobium sp. | reverse complement strand
TCCGAGGAGGCCGAGCTGCTCGAGGACGTGACCTCGTCGAGCGCGGCGCTGTAGAGGCTCTGCGTGGCCAGCACCATGCCAGCCGCCACGAGGTTGACGACCAGCGCGGCAATGGCCAGGCCCCTCCCCGTCCGCTTGCCGCGCATCGTGCCAACCACACCAACGACAGCGATGATCACGCCGATCAGCGCCAGGACGAATGAGAAGTTGTTGATGATGGGGACCCACGACGAAACCAGGGCAATGACGCCTATCACCAGCGCGGCGATCGCGGACCCAGAGGTGTGGGCGCCCTCTTTCACGTGCTTTGCGCTCATATCCCCGCTCCTCTCCACGCGCACGCGGCGCGCTCGGCATATGCAATGGCAACGAAGCCATTATTGAGGGAGCCTGAAGCGAATTCATTAGCTGGGAGCTAATC
The DNA here is from genome assembly GCA_964501395.1 of uncultured Atopobium sp. Taxonomy (GTDB): domain Bacteria; phylum Actinomycetota; class Coriobacteriia; order Coriobacteriales; family Atopobiaceae; genus Thermophilibacter. Next base: position 1,096 of record CAZCTE010000144.1, on the reverse strand, counting down.
CCGTTTACGCTGGGGCACGGAACCCGACCCCGCCTCTCTCCTAGATCGCCCAAACGGGAACGGCCTGCACGTTGCGGGTCACATAGTACGGCTCGGACGCCTGGCAGATGACGTGCCCAAAGCCCACCTCGTAGCCGGAAAGCTTCGATAGACAGTCGAAATTCTTGACGGCGTCCGTCCCAACGGTCGCGGCGGTCTTGATCTCCACGGGGTGCAGAACGCGGCCCTCTTGGATCACAAGGTCAATCTCGTGCTTCCTGGAGTCGCGATAGAACCGCACGTCGCGCAGGTCAGCCCCAGAGTTCATATAACTTTTCAGCACCTCGGACACCACGTACGTCTCAAAGACATGCCCCGCAACGGCCCCGTTGCGAAGCTGGTCTGGGGTGGTCCATCGGGTGAGGTAGCAGACGAGCCCCGTATCCATGAAGTAGAGCTTGGGCGTCTTGGTAAGACGCTTGTCAACGTTTTGCCAGAAGGGCTGAAGCAGGCGGACGATACCGCTTGCTTGAAGGATTGATGTCCAGGACTGGACGGTCTTGTAGCTCACGTCGATGCTGTCCGAGATGTCGGACGCACTGAAGAGCTGGCCCGTGCGCGCGGCGGCAGCAACCAGGAAGTCGAAGAACTTCCTCTCGTCCTTCAGGCTTATCAGATCGCGGACGTCCCGCTCCAGATACGACTGCGTATAGCTCTTCCAGAAGAGATCCCAGGAAACGTCGCTCGCACACAGCCGCGGCATGGAGCCCCGCTGGATTCTCTCCCAAAGACCCGAGAGGTCAAGTTGCACCCCGCCGGCGGCACCGGTGGTAGGCAACTCCGACGGGACGTAGGGCGAGGGCTCGTCGCTGTTTCCCAGGAGCTCCCGCAGGGAGAGCCCCGACATCTCGAGTATGCAAATCCTGCCGGCAAGGGACTCGCTCACGCCTCTCATGAGCTGATAGGTCTGGGAGCCGGTCAGCACAACTTGCCCAAGCTCGCTCGATTGGTCGACGATGAACTTCGTCGTCTGAAAGAGGGAAGGAACCTTCTGCACCTCATCTATGATGAGCGGCAGGTGGTTAGTCCGGAAGAAGAGGACCGCGTCACGCTCGGC
>CAZCTE010000143.1:0-4136 GCA_964501395.1 uncultured Atopobium sp. | reverse complement strand
ATTCGAGGCTACATGGAGGTGCTTCTCGGATAGGATGGCCCGGGCAGTCGAGAAGCTCGTCCGTCCGCGGCCCCCACCCGGCGAACGTGCGCATACGGGCCCGTGAGCGGCACATCAAGGGTAATTCGGGATGCGAGTTTGCACGGTGGAGCCTTCATGTGGCGTACTGTTATATCAGTTTGGCCCGCTGCATCGCGAGCGAGGGCACTACCTGATCGGGGAAGCTCGTCGGAAGGAGACCGCCATGGCCGTGCGCATCGTCGAGGAGGCAAATCGCTGCCTACAGTGCAAGAGGCCCCTGTGCCAGAAGGGATGCCCCATCTCCACCAACATCCCCGAGGTCATCCGCCTCTTTAAGGAGAACAGGATGACCGAGGCCGGCGAGATGCTCTTCGAGAACAACCCGTTCTCGCTCGTGTGCTCCATCGTGTGCAACCACGAGGGCCAGTGCGAGGGGCACTGCGTCCGCGGCCGCAAGCAGTCCCCGGTGCACTTCAGCGCCATAGAGTCGTTCATCTCGGACCTCTACCTCGACCGCATGGACGTGGAGCGCAAGCCGGACAGCGGGCACCGCGCCGCCGTGATCGGTGCCGGCCCGGCGGGGCTCACCGTGGCCATCAAGCTGGCGATTGAGGGCTGCTCGGTCACCGTCTTCGACGCCAAGGACCGCATCGGCGGCGTCATGCGCTACGGCATCCCCGACTTCCGCCTGCCTCGCAGCATCCTGGACCGCTACGCGCGCCAGATCGAGCGGATGGGCATCAAGTTCCGCGCCTGCACCACCATCGGCGGCGCGCTCGAGATCCACGACCTCTTCCGCGACGGGTACGAGACGGTGTTCATCGGCACGGGCGTGTGGCGCCCGCGTACCCTGGGCCTCCAGGGCGAGTCCCTGGCCAACGTCCACTTCTCCGTGGACTACCTGAGCGACCCCTCCGCGTTCAACCTGGGCGAGAGCGTGGCCATCATTGGCGTTGGCAACTCGGGCATGGACGTGGCGAGAACCGCGCTGCGCCACGGTGCCCGCACGGTGCGCATGTACGCGCGCTCGCGTCACGTGAGCGCGAGCTCCGACGAGCTGTCCTACGCGCAGCTCGAGGGCGCGGAGATCGTCTATGGCAAGGACGTGGTCAAGATCACCGAGGAGGGCCCGCTCTTTAGGACCAACATCCTGGACGACGAGGGCAACATCATAGGCAGCGAGGAGGAGCTCGACCAGGTCCACGTGGACTCCACCATCATCGCCATCAGCCAGGGTCCCAAGAACAAGCTGCTGCTCACCACGCCCGGCCTGGAGTGCACCAGCACCGGCCTGCTCACAACGGACGAGAACGGCATGACCACCGTGGACGGTGTCTTCTCCGCCGGCGACGTGGTGACGGGCTCCAAGAACGTGGTGAGCGCCGTGGCCGCGTCCAAGGAGGTCGCCAAGGCCATGCTCCGCTACATGGAGGAGAAGAAGCCGGCCGGTCAGGAGGCCGAGAAGGACCCGGTGGCGGCGGAGTAGCCGCAGCCGCCGGACGGTCCGGCCCCGCCCGGAGCCTCCGGACCCCCACAGAGCACTATGCCTCGAGCGCGTGGCGGCCCCATTCCGCCACGCGCTCCTTCATGCCCGCCACGTCCAGCACGCCCTCGGCGAAGCCCTTGCGAATGAGCGATTCGGGCACGAGCTCGTCGTACTTCTCGAAGTAGGGGACCTCGGCGGGGTAGAGGAGCTCCATCGGGTCCGCAAGGCGCTCCGCGGCGTCGCACACCACCTGGAAGAACGTCCGCTCGTCCGCGCGCATGACAAAGGTCATGAAGTACGGGCGAGACGAGTTCACGCCCTTGATGCCAAGCTCGCCGGCGCACTTGATTTTGATGAGGCGCTCAAGGGCGAGAAACGCGTAGGTGCCGAGCCAGGGGAGTAGGCACCACATGGTCTGCTCCCTGTCGTTCTCGCCCAGGCACACGAGGGGCCCCTCGGTGAGGTGCGAGCTCTGTGCCACGTGGCGCGCCTGGCGCAGGCGCGCCCGCGCGTGCTGCATGAGGTAGGGGTAGGCCGCGTGCTCCTCGAGCACGAGGCGCATGCGCTCGAGCACGTGCGTGTGCACGTCCCCTGCCACGTCGCCGAAGTAGGCCGGTACCTTGCCCTTGACCTGCGTGACGTAGAGCAGGTGTCGCTCGTGGTCAACCTCGTCCACGATCCACACGTGGCCGGCTATGGCAACCTTCTCCCCGGGAGGCGGCGGGGCGCAGAGCGTGCCGATCTCCGTGGAGTCGCAGCGCACGGTGTACTCCACGTTCTCCTGGAAGACGGCGTAGAACCGGTAGGAGCTCGTGAGGCGCTCTCCGGCCAGGCCCACGATGAGGCCGCCCGACTCGGTCTGCTCTATGACGTCGTGCCGCAGGAGGTGCTGGAGGAGCTCGCGGAAGTCGCCCTGGGTCACGCGGTGGAAGTAGGTGAGCGTGAGCACGCGGCTTGCCAGCTGGGCGGGGGAGAGCTCGCCCTCGGAGGCGAGAATCGCGAGCGTCTGATGGCAGAGCAGGCTGTAGGGCAGGCGGTCCAGCCGCGGGGGCTCCACCCAGCGCTCCTCGCGGTAGAGCTGAACGAGCGCAATGCCCTGAAGGAGCTTCCACGGCACGGTCTCCGGAAGGAGCGTGCGGGGCTCCGGCTGGTCCTCCCGCATGACGAACCACATCTCGGGCGGGCGCTCGCGCCGGCCCGTGCGGCCCATGCGCTGCAGGAAGCTCGAGACCGTGAACGGCGCGTCTATCTGGAAGGCGCGCTCGAGACGGCCGACGTCTATGCCCAGCTCAAGCGTTGACGTGGCAACGATGGAGAGGTCGGAGGCGTCGTCTCGCATGCGCTCCTCGGCGCTCTCGCGTATGGCGGCGGAGAGGTTGCCGTGGTGGATGAGAAAGCGGTCCGGCTCGCCGTTGAACTCGCAGTACGCGCGCAGCGTGGTGCAGACCTCCTCCGCCTCCTCGCGGGAGTTGGAGAAGATCAGGCACTTGTGCCCGCGCGTGTGCTCAAAGACGTAGCCCATGCCGGGGTCCGCGTTCTCCGGGGCCAGGTCCGTGGGCTCCTCCGGCGAGAGCGGGGCCACCTCCGCGCTCAGGGCCTGCTGCCCGGAGGGCGAGGGCACGTTCGTTGCCGGCGCGCCGTCTCCGGATAGCGCCTCGGGGTTCTCGACAGAGAGTACGTCCGCCTCTACCGCTCCGCTCGCCGCCTGCGGGAGGCCCTCGTCCGCCTGGGGCCCGTCGTTGTAGAAGTGCTCCATCGAGATGCGCCAGGTGCGGGGCGGCTCCTCCACGCGGGGAATCACGGTGCCGCGTCCCGTGCCGGAGGCGAGGAAGGCTCCCACGACCCGCGGGTCACCTATGGTGGCGGAGAGGCCTATGCGCCGTGGCTGGACGCCGGCCATCCTGGACAGGCGCTCAATGAGGCAGAGGCACTGGCCGCCGCGGTCCTGTCGCAGAAGGGCGTGGACCTCGTCTATGACCACGTAGCGCAGGTCGCAGAAGAGCTGCCGGACGGCGGAGTGCCGGCGCATGAGCAGCGCCTCAAGGGACTCCGGCGTGATCTGCAGGATGCCCGATGGGTGCTTCATGAGCTTGGCCTTGTGCGAGGACGAAACGTCCCCGTGCCAGTGCCAGACGTTGATGCCGCCCTCCTCGCAGAGGTCCGTGAGGCGATAGAACTGGTCGTTGATGAGGGCCTTCGTGGGACCTATATAAAGTGCGCCCACGGAGGCGGGCGGGCTCTCCCAGAACTCCGTGAGGATGGGGAAGAAGGCCGCCTCGGTCTTGCCCGAGGCGGTTGAGGCGCAAAGAAGGACGTGGTCATTCGTATCGAAGATGGCCTCGCCGGCGGCGACCTGGATGCCGCGGAGGCTCTCCCACTCGTGCGAGTAAATGAAGTCCTGCACAAAGGGCGCGTATCGCTCGAAAACTCCCATGCCACCTCCAACCCTTTGTTCAATCTCTAAAACGGAACATGTGTTCTATCTTACGGACGCCAATGCAGTCTGTCAACAACGATTTGCGGCGACTTTGGCGTTGTCGCACGTACGGACCAAAACGGTGTTTGAAGCGGACTTTGGTTCCAACGCACTTGAAAGGAGACAACGCATGACAGCTTGCAGGAACAAGGC
>CAZCTE010000142.1:0-4161 GCA_964501395.1 uncultured Atopobium sp. | reverse complement strand
CCCTCGAGGAGCGCGGTCACCGCGTCGCCCTCGACGGTCTCGCGCTCGAGGAGCACCTTCGCCATGACGTCCATCTGCTCGCGCCGGGCGTCCAGCACCGCGCGCGCACGGCTGTGCCCCTCGCGCATGATGCGCTCCACCTCGTCGTCTATGCGCTTGGCCGTCTCCGCCGAGTAGTCCTGGCGGTCGGCGTAGTCGCGCCCGAGAAAGACCTCGTGCTGCGCCTCGCCAAAGACCTGGGCGCCCAGCTCCTCGCTCATGCCATAGCGCGTGACCATCGTGCGCGCGAGCTTGGTGGCGCGCTCGAGGTCGTTGGAGGCGCCGGTGGTGACGTCGTCGCAGAAGAGCTCCTCGGCCGTGCGCCCGCCCAGCAGCACGGCGATCTGATCGAGCATGCCGTCGCGCGTCTCGAGGAAGTGGTCCTCCTCGGGAACCTGCATCGTGTAGCCCAGCGCCTGGCCGCGGCTCACGATGCTGATCTTGTGGATGGGGTCCGAGTTCTCCAGCACGTGCCCAACGAGGGCGTGGCCGGACTCGTGGTAGGCGATGACCCGGCGCTCCCGCTCGGTGATCACGCGACTCTTGCGCTCGGGGCCGGCCATAACGCGCTCCATGGCCTCCTCAACCTCCTCGGGACCTATCTCCTCCTTACCGCGCCGTGCGGAGAGGAGCGCCGCCTCGTTGGCGAGGTTGGCGAGGTCCGCCCCCGTGAAGCCGGGGGTCACCTTGGCCAGCCGCTCGAAGTCGACGCCATCAGAGAAGGGCTTGCCCTGGGCGTGCACGCGCAGGATCTGCTCGCGCCCGCGGACGTCCGGGCGGTCGACGGTCACCCGACGGTCGAAGCGGCCGGGGCGCAGCAGCGCCGGGTCGAGGATGTCGGGCCGGTTGGTTGCCGCGATGAGGATGACCGAGGAGCTGTCCTCGAAGCCGTCCATCTCAACGAGGAGCTGGTTCAGGGTCTGCTCGCGCTCGTCGTGGCCGCCGCCCAGGCCCGCGCCGCGCTGCCGGCCCACGGCGTCGATCTCGTCGATGAAGATGATGCAGGGGGCGGCCTCCTTGGCCTGCTTGAAGAGGTCGCGCACGCGCGAGGCGCCCACGCCCACGAACATCTCCACAAAGTCCGAGCCGGAGATCGAGAAGAACGGGACGCCCGCCTCGCCCGCCACCGCCTTGGCGAGAAGCGTCTTGCCGGTGCCGGGAGGCCCCACCAGAAGGACGCCGCGCGGTATGCGCGCCCCCATCTTGTGGTAGCGCTCCGGGTCGGAGAGGAAGTCGCGCACCTCCTGGAGCTCCTCGACGGCCTCGTCTATGCCGGCGACGTCGGAGAAGCGCACCTTGGGCCGCTCGGCCTCGCTCGTGAGCGCCTTGGCCTTGCCAAAGGACATGGTCTTGTCCTGCTGGCCGGCCATGCGGTTCATGTAGAAGACGAAGACGCCCACGAGCACGAGCGTGGGAAGGACCGAGAAGAGCACCGTCTCGAGCAGCGTCGAGGTGCTCGTGTCTATCTCGTAGGTGACGTCCGGGTGCGCCGCCATGAGCTCGGCCAGGGAGTCCGTCCCCACGTAGACGCTCTCAAACTCCACGAGCTCGTCCTCGTCGCCCGTGCTGGCGCCCTCGGGCCAGTAGGTGCCCGTGACGCTGCAGTCCTCGATCGTGAACGTGACCTCGGCAACGCGACCGTCCTCCACGGCGGTCACGAACTCGTTGGTGGCGAGGGTGTCTACCTCGCCCTGGGACTGCGACGAGCCGGCCATCGCCGTGTACGCGAGGTAGACGGCCACGAGAAGCACGATGACCAGGGTCACCACCGACGAGCGGGGGTGACCCTCGCCCGCCGGGCCGCCGTCGCTTCCTCCGTTGGAGGCCCCGCCGTTCCTCTTGTCTTCGGACACGCAATGACTCCTTGTGCTCGCTGGGTCCCGTTAGGGCCGCACGCCCGCCCCTCGCGCTCGGCTACCCCTCGTAGACCTCGCGCTTGAGGACGCCGATGTAGGGAAGGTTGCGGTAGCGCTCGGCAAAGTCGAGGCCGTAGCCCACCACGAACTCGTCCGGCACGTGCGCGCCCACGTAGCGCGGCTCGACGGCAGGGCTGTTGCCGGGGGCGTCCTTCACGAGGAAGGCGGCCACCTCCACGGACGCGGGGCCGCGGTTCTCGAGCATGCGCATGAGGTAGGAGAGCGTGAGGCCCGAGTCGAGGATGTCCTCGACGATGAGCACGTTGCGCCCCTCGATCTTGGTGTCGAGGTCCTTGACGATGCGCACAACGCCCGAGCTCTTGGCGCCGTCGCCGTAGCTCGAGACGGCCATGAAGTCGATGCCCATCGGGCACTCGACGGCGCGCATGAGGTCGGCCATGAAGACCACGGCGCCGCGCAGAACGGCGACGACCAGGGGGTTCTTGTCGGCGTAGTCGCGCGTGATCTCCGCCCCCATGCGGGTGACGATGCCCTGGATGTCCTCCTCGGAGAGCAGGATCTCCTTAACGTCGGGGTGCAGGCCCTCCATGAGCTCCCCCTTCCCGGACGCCGCGGGGCGCCCCTCAAGACCGCCTGATTGCATAAGAATAGCTCAGGAAAGCTGCTCGGCGGGCACGAGGCTCAGCTCGAGCGCCCACCGGGTGGCAGGGGTGCACTTGGCCCGCTCGTCCGCGCGAACGGGCGGCACCCAGAGCACGGGGCCCGTCGGCGAGGCGTGCACCACGGGCACCCTCGCGCGCTCGGGGCGTGGCAGGTGGGCCTCGCCCAGAAGGTCGGAGAGCTTCTTGGACTGCCCGTGCATGCCCAGCGGGCAGAGGACCTCGCCGGGGCGCGGGCCGTCCACCCAGAGCCTCCCTCCCCGGAGGGGGTCGACCCCGGCCGCGCCCGCGTCCAGCAGGACTGACTCCCCCGCCCACTCGAGCCCGTGGGCCCGCGCCCTGGCCACCGGGTCCGAGCCCGGCGGCATCTCCACGATGCGCGCCCTGAGCGCGCGGCCGTCCGGGAGCTCGAGGCTGCCGGGGACCGCCAGCCAGCGGGCGAGGGGCTCCTGCTGGGCCCTTCTCGCCCGAATCCCCAGCGTTCCGTGCTCAACGCGCGCCTCCCCACCCAGGGGGACGTTCACCGTGCCCTCGCCGTCCGCCACCGCCCTCAGGACGCCGTCCACGTGGCGAGCCTCGAGCCGGGCCTCGGGGAAGACCTCCAGGAGGCCCATGCGAACCACGCGCCGCGCGATGGCCACCTCGAGGGCGGCGAGCCTGGCGGCGTCGAGGGCGAGCAGCCCCTCCCCGCGGGAGCGCGTGAGGTCGCGCAGGGCCCGCGCGGCGACGGACGTGAGGTAGGCGTCCTCGTCGGACAGGATGTCGCAGGTGGTGGAGAGGCTCGAGACCACGCGGGGGTTGCGCCTCAGCGCCACGGGCATGACCTCGTGGCGCACGTATGCGCGCAGGTAGTGCGTGTCCCCGTTGGTGGCGTCCTCGCGCCAGACGATCCCCCGCATGCGGAGCAGGTCGCAGAGCTCCTCGTGCGTCCGGTCCAGGAGCGGCCGCACGATGCGGTTGCGCCGCCGGGGTATGGAGGAGAGGCCCGACGCGCCCGAGCCCCTGATGGCGTTCATGAAGAAGGTCTCCGCCCGGTCGTCCGCGGTGTGGGCCGTGAGGATGCGGGCGGCGGAGCGCGGCGTCCCAAACTCGGCGGAGAGCTCGTTGGCCAGGCGGTTGGCCTCTGCGTAGCGCACCTCGCGCCCCGCGTTCTCCACGTTGCCGCCCGAGCCGGCCGCCAGCTCGGCCACGTCCACGCGCCGGATGGTGCAGGGGATGCCGTAGCGCGCCGAGAGGTCGCGGACGAACTCCTCGTCCTCCTCGGCGTCAATCCCGCGCAGGCAGTGGTTGACGTGCAGCACATGGAGGCGCTCGCGGGCGATGCGCGCGGTGCCGCGGCCGTCGTCGATGTCCAGGCTCGAGGTGGCCGCAAGAACAAGCAGCGCCGTTGAGTCCGCGCCGCCCGAGACCATGAGGACCACGGGCGCCGCCTGCTCCTCGCCGGCCGGCCCGCCGGGGCGGGAGAACCGCGCCCTCGAGGTCGCATATCTACGGGACACGCTCGGCATGGTGCCTCCCAACGGCTGCGCTCCTATGCTGCGAGTCAAAGTGTACGACCGGAGGAGGGCCCATGACCCCCGAGATTC
>CAZCTE010000141.1:0-4162 GCA_964501395.1 uncultured Atopobium sp. | reverse complement strand
GGCCACGAGATGCCGGATTCCTGCGGTTCCTCGCCGTTTCCATCGTTCCGCCGGGCGCAATGTGCGCTGTGAACGGTTTTGTCTGTGGTTGAAACCGGGATTCGCGAATACAGACAAAACTTTGATGAACAAAGCCGCAGGTAGAGGGCTCGCGCGTTTTGTCTGTACTTCAGGTTTCCGCTTTGAACTACAGACAAAGTGAGAGAGGACCCAAGGGCCTGTCCCAAAGGCCTCAGGGGCCGGCCCGAGGTACGGACCCCGGCGGCCAGCCCCATAAACCGGGCTCATCTGACTGCCCGACACCCCGTCACACGAGCGCCAACACCTCGGAGAGGCCCTTCTTCCCAAAGGTCGCCCGCTCGGAGCCGTCCGCGCGCCGCAGCACCAGGCAGGGCACGCTCATGACGTCGTAACGCTCGCGCAGGTCAGGGAAGTGGTTGATGTCGTAGACGTCCGCCGTCACCTGCGCGTTGTCCGCGGCCACGCGCTGGCAGGCCAGCGCCACCTCGGGGCACATCGTGCACGAGAGCCCCACGAGCACCTTGAACGACACCGGCTCGGAGATTCCAGCGATGGCGGCGCGGTCCTCGTCGGCGATGGGCTGCCCGGGGCCCGCGGCGTTGTAGAGCCCCAGCACAAAGCTCGTGAACTCGTGGCCGCCCGGCACGCCGTGGAAGGCGAGGCCCGTGGGCTCCCCGCCCGCGCGGCAGACCTCCACGAAGGGCAACTCGGATGGGTCGTCCGCGGACGTGTCCGTGTGCTCGACCGTGAGCTTGTCCGTGAGGCCCGCGAGCTCCTCCATGTACGCGGCGAGCTCGCCGGCCACCGGCCGGTCGTCCAGGTGGAGCCGCAGCACGAGCGTGGACGCCATGCGCGAGAAGACCGTGTCCAGCTGCGCACGCGTGGCCTTGTCGAAGAGGCCGTCGCTCTCGACGGGCGCGGCCGCGGGCCCGACGGTCTGCTCGCCCGGCGCGCCCTTCTCGCCCGCCACGGCAGGGGCCGCCGACCTCGCGCCCGCCGTCGCGAGTCCCGTCCGCGTCACCGGTTGCACACCCGCAAGGCCCGTGCGCTCCCGCGCGACCTTGAGGTAGCGCTCCATGTCCGTCGCGGTCTGCGCGGCCTGGCCCACGGCCGTGGCCACCTGGCGCAGGGTCTTCACACACACGTCGCCCGCGGCAAAGAGGCCGTCGGCCGTGGTCATCTGTCGCTCGTCGGTGAGCACATAGCCGTGCTCGTCAAGCTCGGCCACGCCGCGCACGAGCTCGGTCGCCGGCGCGTAGCCCACGAAGACAAAGACGCCAAAGGTCTCCCCCTCCGCGGCGCTGTACTCGCGCTCCTCGCCCGTCATCCGGTTGCGGTAGCGCAGCCAGCGTAGGGCCGAGTCCCCGCCCACCGCCGTGACCTCGGTGTCGTAGAGCACGCTGATCTTCTCGTGGGACTTTGCCTCCTCTGCCACCGCGGGGGCGCAGGTGAAGTCCTCGCCACGCACGAGGATGGTGACGCTGCGCGCGTACGTGGTGAGAAACACGCTCTCCTCGGCCGCCGCAAAGCCGCCGCCCACCACAAAGACGTCCTTGCCCGTAAAGAACTCGCCGTCGCAGGTGGCGCAGTAGGCCACGCCGTGCCCGCGGAACTCCTCCTCGCCCGCAAAGCCCACCGAGCGCGGACTCGCGCCCGTGGCGAGCAGGACGGCGAGGCAGGGGAGGTCGCCGCGGGAGGTGCGCACGTGCTTGACATCGCCGGATAGGTCGAGGGACGTGACCTCGGCGAGCAGGAACTCCGCGCCGAAGGCCTCGGCCTGGCGGCGCATGGTGTCGGTGAGCTCGGAGCCGCTCGCCGAGAGGACGCCCGGGTAGTTGACCACCTCAGAGGTGATGGTGATCTGGCCGCCGAAGCGGTCCTTCTCGACCACGAGCACGCGGTAGCGCGCCCGGGCCAGGTAGAGCGCCGCGGTGAGGCCGGCGGGGCCGCCTCCCACGATCACGACGTCGTAGAGCTCCTCTGTTATCTGGGGCTCGTTCATGCTGGTTTTGCCCATAGGGGCCTCCTATCAAATGGGGCCGCGACATGTGCCGCGGCCCGTTGGGTTGTCTGTGATGTTTTGGGGCGCGCGGGCCGGGACCTCGGTGGCCGCTTAGCTGCCGGCGCCTCTTTGGCCGCCAGGGCCGTCGGGCCCGCGTGCGCCCGCCGCGCCCCCCGCGCCGGGCTGGCCTACAGCTGACCGACGAGGTCGAGCGACGGCTTGATGGTCTCGGCGCCCGGCTGCCACTTGGCGGGGCAGACCTGGTCGCCGTGCTCGGCCACGAACTGCGCGGCCTTGAGCAGGCGCAGCAGCTCCTCGGCGTTGCGACCGATGCCGCCGGCGTTCACCTGGTAGACCTGGATGCGGCCCTCGGGGTCCACGATGAAGGCGCCGCGCTCGGCCAGGCCGTCCTTCTCGATGAGCACCTCAAAGCCGCGGCAGAGGGCGTGGGTGGGGTCGGCGAGCATGGGGTAGCGCACCTTGGCGATGCGCTCGGAGTGCTCGTGCCAGGCCTTGTGCGTGTAGTGGGTGTCGGTGGAGACGGAGTAGACCTCGCAGCCGGCAGCGCGGAACTCGTCGTAGAGGCTGGCGAGGTCCTCCAGCTCGGTGGGGCACACAAAGGTGAAGTCGGCCGGATAGAAGAAGAACAGGCTCCAGCTGCCTAGCACGTCGGCCTTGGTGACGGTGTGGAAGTCGTTGTTTTGATATGCCTGGACGGAGAAGTCCGAGATCTCCTTGCCAATGAGGGACATGGTTCACTCCTTTATGTTGGTAGGGCGCCGCCGGGTGCGGCGCGTTGGAGGCAGCATACCCGCGCGCGTCGGCGTTCAGACCAAGAAGTTTGCCTATTCTTACTTTTTTCGTTGGAGAGAGGCGCCGGGCGCACTTCCTGACGATAAGGGTGTCCGGATACGCTTCTCGTCGCTTTGGCGAACACGTGGGTGCACAACGGAATCTGCAGCCGACCTGATCAGCCGGGCAACACCTCATGCCCGATCTGACCACATCGGCATAACTGGTTATGTCCTCCCAGGAGGGACACAACCGATTATGTCCTCTCACAGGGGACACAATCGACCCCAAAACCTGGTTTCGAGGGGTTTGACCCCCGTTATGTCCCTCTACAGAGGGCATAACGGATTACGGCATGAGGGTATGCGCTCCCACGTTGAGGCTATGCGCTCCTCAGCAAATCCGACGTTCTGCACCGATTCACGTTTCCGCAGGTCAGAGACGTGCGAAAAGAGCAACGGGGCCGGGTCGGAGCGCACAGAGAGCGCATACCCTCGGACGGACGTCGAACACCGGCCCGCAGGGCGAGAAGTAGCTCGCCGCTACTTCTCGCCCAGCTGCTCGGCCGCCTTGTCCACGCAGGAGAGGGCGTTAAGGCTCCTCGGGTAGCCGACGTAGGGCACCAGCTGGGAGACCACGCGGTAGAGGAAGTCGCGACCGTTGCCGAGGCTCATGTTGGCCATGGCGTGGCTCGTGCACTGCGGCTCGCAGCCGCCCTGGGCGGCGATGAAGCAGAAGGTGATCATCTCGCGGTCGCGGTCTGAGAGGCCGCCGCGCGTGTACCAGTCGCCAAAGCAGTGCCCGGCGAGCCAGCGGTTGATGTGGGCGCGCTCGGCCGGGCCGGACTTCCAGCTCTCGCGCATGCCCTCGCCGAAGTAGGCCACCTGCTTGGCGTTGCCCGCCTCCACGCGCGTCTCGGCCGTGGTAGTGGCCTGCGGCTCCAGCGGCAGCTTCACCCCACGGGCGAGAAGCGCCTCGTTCGTGGCGTCCAGGAACGGGCGGACGCGCCCGATGCCCAGGTAGGCCGAGGACTGGTAGACGACCTCCTTGAGCTCGACCGGCGTCACGCCCGCGTTGAGCGCGGCCTCGGCCATGACACGGAACTCGTCCAGGCCCTGGCAGCCGAGAAGCGCCGCCAGGATCGCCAGGAAGCGCTCGCGGTCGGGCAGGGCGGCGGCCTCCTCGTTCACCACCTCGTCGAAGGCGAAGTTCTCGAAGCGCTCAACGAACTCGGGGTCCGTCTCGGCCAGCTCGGGGACGCTCCCCGGGAGGATGCGCTCGCGGTAGCTCTGGGCCGCCTCGCTGATGTTGCTCGTTGCCATGCTCGCTCCCCTATCTCGCGTGCGT
>CAZCTE010000140.1:0-4167 GCA_964501395.1 uncultured Atopobium sp. | reverse complement strand
AGACCCTCGAGGGCAACCCCGCGTTCGTGCACGGCGGGCCCTTCGCCAACATCGCCCACGGCTGCAACTCCGCGATGGCCACGACCACGGCCCTGCGCCTCGCGGACTACGTGGTCACGGAGGCCGGCTTCGGCGCGGACCTGGGCGCCGAGAAGTTCATCGACATCAAGTGCCGCGCCACGGGCATCGAGCCCTCCGCCGTGGTGCTCGTGGCCACCGTCCGCGCCCTCAAGTACAACGGCGGCGTGCCCAAGGCCGAGCTCACCGAGGAGAACCTCGAGGCCCTCGAGGCGGGCCTGCCCAACCTCCTGCGCCACGTCTCCAACGTCAAGGACGTCTGGGGCCTGCCCGTGGTGGTTGCCGTCAACGCTTTCCCCACGGACACGGCCGCCGAGCTGGAGCTCGTCGAGCGCCGCGTGCGCGAGCTGGGCGTGAACGTGGCCCTCTCCGAGGTCTGGGCCAAGGGCGGCGCGGGCGGCGAGGCGCTCGCCGAGGAGGTCCTGCGCCTCTGCGAGGAGCCCTCGGACTTCCGCTACGCCTACGAGCTCGACGCGCCTCTCGCCGAGAAGATCGAGGCCATCGCCACGCGCGTCTACCACGCCGACGGGGTGGACTTCACCGCGCCCGCGCGCCGCCAGCTCGCCCAGCTCGAGGAGCAGGGCTTCGGCGGCCTGCCCGTCTGCATGGCCAAGACCCAGTACTCCTTCACGGACGACCAGACCCGCCTTGGGGCGCCCGAGGGCTTCCGCATCACGGTGCGCAACCTCAGGGTCTCCGCCGGCGCGGGCTTTGTCGTGGCCCTCACGGGCGACATCATGACGATGCCGGGCCTGCCCAAGGTCCCCGCGGCGGAGAAGATTGACGTCACGCCCGACGGCAGGATCGTCGGCCTGTTCTAGCAATCCGGGAACCGAGCGAAAGGGCCCTCACATGGCAGAACGGTTCATCGAGCTCAGCTGCGAGGAATTCGCCGAGAGGCTCGCCGCGCGCGAGAGCGTGCCGGGCGGAGGGGGCGCCGCCTCCCTCGTGGGGGCGCTTGGCGCCGCCCTCTGCTCCATGGCGGGGAGCTTCGCCCGCGGGAGCTCCGGCGCATCGGGGGGCGACGCGGAGCTCGAGGAGCTCATGGAGGAGGCCGAGGACGTCCGGTTCCGCCTGCTCGAGCTCGTGGAGGAGGACGCCGAGGGCTTCTGCCCGGTCCTCGCGGCCTATCGCCTGCCCAAGGATGACCCCGACCGCCCGCGCACCATCGAGCGCGCCATCGAGGGCGCCTGCATGGCCCCGCTGGCGATGATGGGGGAGTGCTGCCGCGCCATCGTGCTCCTGGAGAGGATGGGCGACAGGTGCGGGAAGCAGCTCATCTCGGACGTCGCCTGCGGCGTGCTTCTCGTGCGCGCCGCGCTCGAGTGCGCGAGCGTGAACGTCTACGCCAACACGTCCCTGCTCAAGGACCGCTTCCTGGCTGAGCGCATCGAGGGCTCCGTGAGCGAGCTTCTGGACGAGTACGTCCCGCGCGCCGAGCGCCTCGCGCTCTCCATCACGGACCGCATTGGGGGGAGTTCCCAGAATGGCTGATCTTCTGAGGGGAGCCCCCGTTGCCGAGGCCGTCTGCGAGGATACGGCCGCCCGGGCGAGCGCGCTCGCCGCCCGCGGGGTGACGCCGCGCCTCGCGATCGTGCGCGTGGGCGCCCGGCCGGACGACCTCTCCTACGAGCGCGGCGCCGTCAAGCGCTGCGGCTCCGTGGGGGTCGACGTGCTTGTTCGCGAGCTGCCCGAGGACTGCGACCAGGGCCTCCTCGAGGCCACCCTCGCCGAGCTGGGGACGGACGCCGGGGTCCACGGCATCCTGCTCTTTAGGCCCCTGCCGAGGGGCCTTGACGAGGCCGCGGCCTGCGCGGCCATCCCCGCCGAGAAGGACGTCGACGCGGCCACGTCGGCGTCGCTGCTCTCCACGCTCTCCGGCGTGGGCGCGGGCTTTGCGCCCTGCACCGCCGAGGCCGTCATCGCGCTGCTCGACCACTACGGCGTCGAGCTCGAGGGGGCGGACGTCACCGTGGTGGGCCGCTCGCTCGTGATCGGCCGGCCCGTCGCCGCCCTCTTCGTGGGCAGGAACGCCACCGTGACCCTCTGCCACACCCGCACGCGCGACCTCGCGGCCTGCTGCCGCCGCGCGGACGTGGTCGTGGCCGCCGCCGGGAGCGCGCACCTGCTGGGCGCCGAGTGCTTCCGCGAGGGACAGGTGGTCGTGGACGTGGGCACCAACTGGGACGAGGCCGCGGGCCGGCTCGTGGGCGACGTCGACACCGACGCCGTGGCCCCCATCGTCTCTGGCATAACCCCGGTCCCCGGGGGCGTGGGCTCGGTCACCACGGCCGTCCTGGCCCGCCACGTGGTGGAGGCCGCCGAGGGGGCCTGCCGATGAGCGTCGAGACAAACGACCAGGGCTTTGCCCCCATCGACAAGGCTCGCGTCGAGGCCGCCGTCCGCGAGTTCCTGCTCGCGATAGGGGAGAACCCCGACCGCGAGGGGCTCCTGGGCACGCCCGACCGCGTGGCCCGGGCCTGCGAGGAGGTCCTCGGCGGGACGCAGGAGGACCCCGGCGCGCACCTGCGCACGCAGTTCCACGAGCCGGGCAACCAGGAGATGGTCATAGTCAGGGACATCCCTTTCTCCTCGCTCTGCGAGCACCACATGCTGCCCTTCACCGGGCGCGCCCACGTGTGCTACATCCCGCGCGGCGGCCGCATCACCGGCCTCTCCAAGATTGCCCGCTGCGTCTCGGGCTACGCGCGGCGCCTGCAGGTCCAGGAGCGCCTCACGGGGCAGGTCGCGGACGCCATGGTGCGCGAGCTCGACCCGCTCGGCGTGCTCGTGGTCATGGAGGCGGAGCACACCTGCATGACCATGCGCGGGGTGCGCGCGGCCGGCGCCGTGACCACCACCTCCGCGGTGCGCGGCTGCCTGCGCGACCTCAGGACCCGCGAGGAGGCCCTCCGCCTGCTGGGCCTCTAACGGAGAAGCGCGAGGCGTGGTCGGGCGCGCCGCCCGGCAGCCGTTGCCGTACGGACGCTTTGCGTGCCGCCCGCCACGCGGCCCGCGCGCTTGTCGCCCGCCGTCCGCGGCGCCCGCCTAAGCCCCAATCCCACGAGAAACGGAGCCGCCCGATGTACCACCTGCCGTTCGCCGTGCCCGAGGTCTCCTTTGAGGAGGCCCTCGGCACCCTGCGCGGCGCCCTGCGCCTTGGCATCTGCCCCCTGCTGGAGACCGTGGTCGACATGCTCGCCGAGCTCGGGGACCCCGACCTCGCCTTCGAGAGCCTCCAGGTGGTGGGCACCAACGGCAAGACGTCCACCTCGCGCTACGCCGCCGCCATCCTCGCGGGCGAGGGCTTCAAAACCGCGCTCTACACCTCCCCGGAGCTCGTGAGCTACACGGAGCGCATGGAGGTCGACGGCTCCCCGGTCCCCGAGGCGGCCTTCGCGCACGGCGTCTCCGCGGCCCGCGTCGCGGGGGAGCGGGTCAACGCGCGGCGCGCCGCCGCGGGCGAGCGCCCCTACGACATCACCGAGTTCGACCTGCTCACGGTGGCGGCCATGGTGGTCTTCGCCGAGGCCGGGGTCGACGTCGCGGTGCTCGAGTGCGGCCTGGGCGGCCGCTGGGACGCCACCTCGGCGGTGAAGTCCGTCCGCACCGTGGCGGTGACGGGGGTGGGGCTCGACCACACGCGCGTCCTGGGGGACACGCTCGAGGCCATCGCCGGCGAGAAGGCCGCGGTCATCCGCCGCGGCCGGCGCTGCGTCCTCGGGGCGGGCACGGCCACCCCGGACTCCGTCGAGGACGTGTTCCTCGGCCGCGCACGCGAGCAGGGCGTGACGCCGGTGCTCCTGCGGCCCCAGGACCCCGCGGACGCCGCCGGCGAGATGAGCCCCGGCGTCCCGCGCGAGCATCCCGAGCTCCCGCGCGCGAGCTACCGCGTGACCAAGCGGCCCCGCCGCATCGGGGCCCCGCTCGAGCTCAGCGTGACCACGCCGCGCGCGACCTACGCCGAGCTCGCCGCGCTCAAGCCGGCCTACCAGGCGGCCAACGTCGCCTGCGCCGTGACCCTCGTGGAGGAGCATCTCGGCCGCGCGCTCAAGCAAGACGCGCTCTTCGAGGCCGTGGTGCGCTGCC
>CAZCTE010000139.1:0-4242 GCA_964501395.1 uncultured Atopobium sp. | reverse complement strand
GCGACCCTGGAACTACTTGGCGGCCTTGCCGAGCTTCCTGCGGATGTGCTCGCCCACGTAGTGGATGCCCTTGCCCTTGTACGGCTCGGGCGGGCGCTTCATGCGGATCTCGGCGGCAACCTGGCCGACCTGCTCCTTGGAGATGCCCTTGACGTTGATGTGGGTGTTGTCCGGCACCTCGAAGGTGATGCTCTCGGGCGCGGGATAGAACACGGGGTGGGAGTAGCCGAGCGAGAGCTCGAGGTCCTTGCCCTTGAGCATGGCGCGGTAGCCGACGCCGGTGAGCTCGAGCTTCTTCTCAAAGCCCTCGGTGACGCCCACGACCATGTTGTTGAGAAGGGTGCGCGTGAGGCCCTGCTGGGCGTTGGAGGCGTCGGACTCGTCCACGCGAACCACGTGGAGCTCCTCGCCCTCCTCCTCGATCTTCACGAGGTCGGAGAAGGTGCGGGTGAGCTCGCCCTTGCTGCCCTTCACGCTCACGGTGGTGCCATCGACTGTCACAGTGACTCCGGCGGGAACCTGGACAGGCTGCTTACCAATACGAGACACGTCAGTCTCCTTTCAATCCTGCCGAGAGTTACCAGATGTAGGCGATGACCTCGCCGCCGATGCCCTTGTTGCGGGCGTCGCGGTCGCACATCATGCCCTTGGAGGTAGAGATGACGGCGGTGCCGAGGCCGCCGAGCACGCGCGGGAGCTTGTCGGCGGTGGAGTAGATGCGCAGGCCCGGCTTGGAGATGCGGCGGATGCCGCGGATGACCTTCGCGTGGCGCTCGCCGTACTTGAGGGTCACGTGCAGGGTCTTCTGCGGGGTCGTGTCCTCGACCTCGTAGCCCGCGATGTAGCCCTCCTCGCACATGACGCGCGCGATCTCAACGAGCACCTTGGTCGAAGGCATGGAGACCTCCGGCTTGTTGGCGGCGTTCGCGTTGCGGATGCGCGTCAGCATGTCAGAAATGGGATCAGTGATCTTCATTGATCATTCTCCTTAGGTAATGATGAACCTGAGTGCCCGGTTCGCACGCGCCCGTGGAGCGTGCGCCTGGGCGTCAGAGCCCCTTTGCGTCCTACCAGCTGGCCTTGCGGACGCCAGGAAGCTCGCCCTTGCTCGCCAGCTCGCGGAAGCAGACGCGGCAGAGGCCGAACTTGCGATAGACGGAGTGGGGACGCCCACAACGCTGGCAGCGGTTCTGCTTGCGCGTCGAGAACTTCGGCTCGCGCTGAGCCTTGACGATCATCGATGTCTTAGCCACAAATCCTCCTTCAACACACTCCAGGCGCCCCGGGTGTCCGAGGCGCCACGTTGGTATACGACCTACTCAGCCTTGAACGGGAAGTGGAAGGCCTTGAGAAGCGCCTTGCCCTCCTCGTCGGTCTGAGCGGTGGTCACGATGGTGATGTCCATGCCGCGGGTGTGATCGATCTTGTCGTAGTCGATCTCCGGGAAGATGAGCTGCTCGGTGACGCCCATGGAGAAGTTGCCACGGCCGTCGAAGCTCTTGGGGGAGACGCCGCGGAAGTCGCGGATGCGCGGGATGGCGATGGAGATCAGGCGATCGAAGAACTCCCACATGCGGTCGCCGCGGAGGGTGACCTTGGCGCCGATGGGCATGCCGGCACGCAGGTGGAAGGTGGCGATGGACTTGCGGGCGTGCGTGACCAGGGGCTGCTGGCCGGTGATGGCGCGCAGGTCGGCGACGGCGCCGTCGATGGCCTTGGCGTCCGTGGCGGCCTCGCCGACGCCCATGTTCACCACGATCTTCTCAATCTTGGGGATCTGGTGCACGTTCGCGTAGTTGAACTGCTTCTGGAGCTCGTCGCGCACGGTGGCGAAATACTGCTCCTTGAGACGCGGGACGTACTTCTCGTCTGCCATGTTTCTCTCCTTAGATCATGGGGTTCTCAGCGCGGGGTTTCCAACCTCGCGCCTCCCGACCTTGGCGTGACCGGGAGCCTGTGTGCGCTTGTGGCGTTGGGCCGCATCGCCTCCGGAAAACGCAAACGCGCGGCTGAGCCCGCGTGTTGCGACCCGCGGCATAGCTGTCCCTATCCACAGACGCAAGGAATGAGTTTATGCCTTTGCACACAGAAATTCCAGCCGCATCCGCACATCGCGGGATGTCCACATTCAGGCGTAGGCGGCGCGTGTGGGCGGCGCCCCTGCGCAGGGTATGCGCTCGGATTTTGAGGGTATGCGCACCCCTCAGGAGGGTGTGCGCTCTGACACGGGTGCGATGCGCGTTACGAGATTGCGTTTGCGCAGGTCAACAACTTGCCGAAACAAGTCGAAGCGCATATGCCCTCAGGCCAAGAGCGCATACCCTCAAAAATGGAGCGCACACCCTCGCACGCACTCCCCTACCGGGCAAAACACAAAAAGCCCCCGGCGTCCTGGCGAGAAGTGCCTGTTGGCAGATAACTCGCAGGAACGCCGGGGGCGTACGCGCTGACGGAAGGGCCCGCACGAGCGCAATCGCGGCGCGGGAGCAGGCAGCTCCTAGAACTTGGCCCCGCACTTCTTGCAGACGCGGGCCTTCTTGCCCTCGTCGTCCGTGCCGTGGCCCACGCGCGTGGCCTCGCCGCAGCTCGGGCAGATGAGCATGACGTTGGAGGCGTCGATGAAGGCCTCCTGCTCAACGATGCCGCCCTGCTGGTTCTGGGCGTTGGGACGCACGGCCTTCTTGACCATGGCGACGCCCTCGACGAGGACCTTGCCCTCGGCGGGCTTGGCGCGGAGGATGGTGCCCTCCTTGCCCTTGTCCTTACCGGAGAGCACGACAACCTTGTCGCCGCTCTTCACATGCATCTTAGCCTTAGTCATTCTCGTCCTCACTCCCTAGAGCGTCTCAGGCGCGAGCGAGACGATCTTCATGTACTTGTGGTCGCGCAGCTCGCGGGCAACGGGCCCAAAGATGCGGGTGCCGCGGGGCTCGCCGTCCTTGTTGACCAGGACGCAGGCGTTCTGGTCGAACTTGATGTAGCTGCCGTCCTTGCGACGGGTCTCCTTGACCGTGCGGACGATGACGCAGCGGACGATCTCGCCCTTCTTCACCTGACCGCCCGGGGTGGCCTCCTGCACGGCGCCGATGATGACGTCGGCCAGGCCGGCGTAGCGACGCTTGGAGCCACCGAGGACCTTGACGCACTTCACGCGCCGGGCGCCGCTGTTATCAGCGACGTTGAGCATGGTCTCCATCTGAATCATTGGTGTTCCTCCGAACGTGTGACCACCCAGAGGTGCGTCCCAGCGAGCGACGCACGTGGGTTGGTCTCGTCACTGATACTTACTTGGCGCGCTCGACGATCTCCACGAGACGCCAGCGCTTGGTCTTGGACAGCGGGCGGGTCTCCATGACGGTCACGAGGTCGCCAATGCCGCACTCGTTCTTCTCGTCATGCGCGTGGAGCTTCTTGGAGATGGTCATCATCTTGCCGTACTTGGGGTGACGCTTGCGGTAGTCGATCTTCACCGTGATGGACTTGTCGCCAGAGATGGAGACGACCGTCCCGGTGACGACCTTGCGCGAGTTCCTCTTCTCGGTCTCAGCCATAAGTCATTCTCCTGCGATCTAGTTCTGCGCGGCGGACTTCTCCGCGGCGATCTGACGGGCGCGCTGCTCGGTGAGAACGCGCGCGATGTCCTTCTTCACGGTCTTGACGCGAGCCGTGTTGTCGAGCTGGCTCGTGGCCATCTGGAAGCGGAGGTTGAAGAGCTCGGCGCGGCCCTCCTCCAGCTTCTTGGCGAGCTCATCGTCGCTCATGGCCTTGATCTCGGTGTACTTCATTGTGGCTATGCCTCCTCGCCGGACTCGGTGCGGGCGACGATCTTGGTCTTGATGGGCAGCTTGTGCTGGGCAAGACGGAGGGCCTCACGGGCGACCTCATCGGAGACGCCGTCGATCTCGAACATGATACGGCCCGGCTTGACCACGGCCACCCACTCCTCGGGGTTGCCCTTGCCGGAGCCCATGCGGGTCTCGGCGGGCTTCTTGGTGATGGGCTTGTCGGGGAAGATGGTGATCCACACCTTGCCGCCACGCTTCATGTAGCGGGTCATGGCGACACGGCAGGCCTCGATCTGACGGTTGGTGATCCAGTGCGCCTCGAGCGCCTGGATGCCGTAGGAGCCGAAGTGCAGCTCGGTGTTGCCCTTGGCGTGGCCCTTCATCGAGCCGCGCTGGACCTTGCGGTGAAGAACGCGCTTGGGTGCGAGCATTAGCGGTTCCTCCTCTCGTTGCGACC
>CAZCTE010000138.1:0-4255 GCA_964501395.1 uncultured Atopobium sp. | reverse complement strand
CGACGGGCCGCGGCCGCCGGTCCTTCTCGCCAGCCCCGCTCGCCGTACAATGGGGCGAGCAAACCGTCGAGAGGACCCCCATGGCCGACACCAGCGCCCGCACCATTGCCGTGATCGACGGCAACTCCCTCATGCACCGCGCCTTCCACGCGATCCGCCAGCCCATGAACGCCCCGGACGGCCGCTCCACGAACGCGCTCTTTGGGTTCTTCAACATGTTCGTCAAGATGGTGGACACCTTCCGCCCGGACGGCGTGATCTGCGCCTTTGACAAGGGCAGGCCCCGCGCGCGCATGGAGCTCCTGCCGCAGTACAAGGCCCAGCGCCCGCCGATGGACCCGGCCCTGCGCGAGCAGTTCCCCATGGTCAAGGAGCTCCTGCACGCCCTCGACGTGCCCGTGGCCGAGCTCGAGGGCTGGGAGGGCGACGACATCCTGGGCACCCTGGCGCGCCGCGGCGAGCAGGCCGGCTACACCATGCTCCTCTTCACCGGCGACCGCGACATGTACCAGCTCACCACCGAGCACGTGAAGGTGGTCTCCACCAAGAAGGGCGTCTCGGACGTGGCCATCATGGACCCGGCCTCGGTTGAGGACCTCTACCACGGCATCACGCCGGAGCTGGTGCCGGACTTCTACGGCCTCAAGGGCGACTCCTCGGACAACATCCCCGGCGTGCCGGGCATTGGCCCCAAGAAGGCCGCGGCGCTCATCGTGCAGTACGGCAGCCTCGACGAGGTCATCGCCCACGCGGACGAGGTCAGGGGCAAGATGGGCGAGAACCTCCGCGCGCACGTGGCCGACGCCCTGCTCTCCCGCCAGGTGGCCACCATCCGCACGGACGCGCCCCTGGAGCTGGACCTCGCGGACGCGCGCTTTCCCACCTTCGACCCGGCCGAGGTGGCCCGCGCCTTCTCGGCCCTGGGCTTCACGGGCATGATCTCGCGCGTGGTGCGCCTTGCCGGGGACGACGCGGTGGCCGCCGCGCGCGGCGCCCTGCCCGGGGGCGGCGGGGCTGCCGAGGCTGGGGCCGGGGCCGCGGGCGCGGCCGTGGAGCTCCCCTCCCCGCTCACGGGCGAGGAGGCCGCCGCGGCGCTGAGCGACGCCCTCGCGCGCGGCCTCTGGGTGGGGGTCGCCGTGGACGACGACCGCGCGGACGGGGCGCTCTTTGGCCTCTCCCACGTGCTCTGGGCCTCCGCGGGCGAGAAGCTCTGCCGCCTCGAGGGCGCCGAGGCCGACACCGCGCTCGCGCGACTCCTCCGCGAGGGGCATCTGGCCGCCGGGGACGTCAAGGCGCTCATCCACGTGCTCTCGCCGACGGACTCCTCCCAGCCGGAGGCGCTGAGCCCTGCCGAGGTGGACCCGGCCCGCGTCTTCGACGTGGGCGTGGCGGCCTACCTGCTGGACTCCGAGCGCGGGGGCTTCTCGGTGCCGGAGCTCGCCGAGGCCTACCTCCCCGACGTGCTCCCGGCCCCCACCGACGAGATTCCCGCCGCGGCACTCGAGGCCGTGTGCGCGGCGCGCCTCGTGCCCGTGCTGCGCGACCTTCTTGGCAAGGACGGCTCAGAGAGGCTCTTCGACGACATGGAGATGCCGCTCCTGCCCGTGCTCGCGGAGATGGAGCGGCGGGGCCTGGCCGTGGACCCCGAGGCGCTGGCCGCGCAGTCGGCCGAGCTCGGCGCCGAGATCGACGCCATGGTGGGGCGCATCCACGAGGAGGCCGGCGAGGACTTCAACATAGACTCCCCGCAGCAGCTCTCCCACGTGCTCTTTGACGTGCTGGGCCTGCCCACCTACGGCCTCAAGCGCACCAAGCGCGGCTTCTACTCCACCAACGCCAAGGTCCTGGGGGACCTGGCGGCCGACCACAGAATCGTGGCCGACGTCCTGGAGTACCGCGAGCGCGCCAAGATCAAGTCCACCTACCTCGACGCCCTCCCCGCCCTCGTGGCAGGCGACGGCCGCATCCACACCACGCTCAACCAGACGGTCACCGCCACCGGGCGCCTCTCGAGCTCGGACCCCAACCTCCAGAACATCCCCACCCGCTCCGAGCTGGGCCACCGCGTGCGCCAGGCCTTCTGCGTGCCGGAGGGCAGCGTCTTTCTCGCCTGCGACTACTCGCAGATCGAGCTGCGCCTGCTCGCCCACCTCTCCGGGGACGAGCACCTCATCGCCGCCTTCTGCGAGGGCGCGGACTTCCACGCCAGCACGGCCGCCCGCGTCTTCGGCGTGCCCCTGGAGGAGGTCACGCCGCAGCTGCGCAGCCGCGCCAAGGCCGTGAACTTTGGCATCGTCTACGGGCAGCAGGCCTTTGGCCTCGCGAGCTCGCTCAAGATCCCGCGCGCCGAGGCGCAGGAGATGATCGACCGCTACTTCGAGGCCTACCCCGGGGTCCGCGCGTTTCTCGACGAGGCGGTGCGGCGCGCCCACGAGCTGGGCTACGCCGAGACGCTCTACGGCCGCAAGCGCCACATCCGCGAGCTCAGGCAGAAGAACCGCCAGCTCGTGGCCTTTGGCGAGCGCACGGCCATGAACCACCCCATGCAGGGAACGGCGGCCGACATCATCAAGATCGCGATGGTGCGCGTGGAGCGGCGCCTGCGCGAGGAGGGCCTGCGCTCCAAGCTCGTGCTGCAGATCCACGACGAGCTGGACCTCGAGGTGCCCGAGGGCGAGATCGAGGCCGTGAGCGAGCTCGTGCGCGAGACCATGGAGGGCGTGGCCGAGCTGCGCGTGCCGCTGGCGGCCGAGGTCTCCTACGGCCGGAACTGGGCGGAGGCGAAGTAGTGGCGAGCTGGGAGGAGTTTGCGGAGGCCGGCGCGGCGCGGCCCTCGGGCGACCCGGCTGGGCCCGACGGCGGGCTCGGCGGCGGAGCGCGGCCTGCGGGCGCGGGCGACGGGCTCATGCGCGTGGCCGCCTGGTCCGACGGCTCCTCGCGCGGCAACCCCGGGCCCGGCGGCTACGGGGCGGTGCTGCGCTACACGGGCCCGGACGGCCGCACCTACGAGCGCGAGCTCTCCGCCGGCTACCGCCGCACCACCAACAACCGCATGGAGCTCATGGGCGCCATCGCCGCGCTCGAGGCGCTGCGCCGCCCCTGCGCGGTGGACATGACCACCGACTCGCAGTACGTGGTCAACGCCTTCGAGAAGAACTGGATCGGCGGGTGGCTGCGACGCGGCTGGAAGACGGCGAGCAAGCAGCCCGTGAAGAACGTGGACCTCTGGAAGCGCCTGCTCACCGCGATGGACGGCCACGAGGTGAGCTGGCACTGGGTCAGGGGCCACGCCGGCCACCCCGAGAACGAGCGCTGCGACGAGCTGGCCACGGCGGCCGCGGACGGATCGGCGCTGCTTGAGGACGCCGGATTCGAGGGGTAGGCACCCGGCCGGGGGGCCAACCACATGACCACACGGAGGGAGCGCGCATGCCCGCGATCATCACGCATCATCTCTTTGGGGAGGACGTCGCCCGGTCCCTGCCGGGGGACGTCATCTCCGGCGAGGAGGAGCTTCTCGCCTTCCTGCTGGGCAACCAGGGGCCCGACCCCCTCTACATCAGCTTCTCCACGCTCCCCGGCCGGGCGATGCGCTGCCACCGGCTTGCCGCCGCGATGCACGGCGGCCGGGTTACGCGCGCCTTCCTGGCGCTGCGCGACGGCGTGAGGCTCCTCCCCCGCGAGGACCAGCCCGTGGGCCGTGCCTTCGTCCTCGGCCTCATGGGCCACTACGCGCTCGACCGCGCGGCGCATCCCTTCGTGGTCGCGCAGCAGCGCGCCCTCTGCGAGACGGGCGGCGGCCTCGAGAGCTGCGCCGGCGAGGTCCACTCGCTCATAGAGTCCGACATCGACACCTGGATCCTCTGGGAGCGCTGCAGCGCCACCGTGGAGGAGCGCCCGGCCGTGGGCAACCTCATGCGCACGGCGCGCATCGACCGCGTAGCCGGCGCGCTTTTCTCGCAGGTGGCGCTCGCCGTCTTTGGCGTGACCCTGGGCGCGCGCGAGTACCCCGCCTGCGTGCGCGACTACGAGCGGCTCTGCCTCGTGATCGACCCGGCCGACTCCCCGCTCTCGCGGGCGGCCGGCGCGGTGGAGCGCATCGCGCGCGGGCGCTCGCGGCTCCAGGCCCTGGCGCACCAGGTGACGCGCGAGACCGCGTGCCCAGCCGCCAACCTGGAGGGCCGCCCCTGGAGAAACCCCTTCACCGGCGAGGTGCGCCACGCGAGCATGGCAGACCTCTACGACGAGGCGCGCC
>CAZCTE010000137.1:0-4263 GCA_964501395.1 uncultured Atopobium sp. | reverse complement strand
GTGGCGGGCGGCTTGGGGGTGACGTCGTACACCACGCGGTTGACGCCGGGCACCTCGGCCACGATCCGCGACGAGATCTTCCCGATCACGTCGTAGGGCAGCTTCGCCCAGTCCGCGGTCATGGCGTCGCTGGACTCCACGGCGCGCACGATCACCGGGCGCGCGTAGGTGCGCTCGTCGCCCATCACGCCTACGGAGCGGATGTCCGGCAGCACGGCAAAGTACTGCCAGCAGCTGTGCTCGCTGTTGCGCTCGCCCGTGGCCTGGAAGAGGCGCTCGTTGTAGGCGTCCAGCTCCTCGCGCACGATTGCGTCGGCCTCCTTGAGGATGGCCAGCTTCTCCGAGGTGACCTCGCCGATGATGCGGATGGCAAGGCCGGGGCCCGGGAACGGCTGGCGGTAGACCATCTTGGCGGGCAGGCCGAGCGCCACGCCGAGCTCGCGCACCTCGTCCTTGAAGAAGTGGTCGAGCGGCTCGATGAGGTCGAAGTGCACCCCCTCGGGGAACGGGATCAGGTTGTGGTGGCTCTTGATCGTGGAGGCCTTGCCGCCCGTCTTGCGGGCGCCGGACTCGATGATGTCGGGGTAGATGGTGCCCTGGGCGAGCATCTCCACGCCGCCGATCTTCTGGGCCTCGTCGAAGAAGACCTTCCAGAACTCCGTGCCAATGCGGCGGCGCTTCTCCTCGGGGTCGGTCACGCCGGCGAGCAGGCTGGCGTAGCGCTCCTCGGCGTGGACGTGCACGAGCGGCATCTTGAACTGCTCGCGGAAGACCTCCTCCACCATCTCGGGCTCGCCCTTGCGAAGCATCCCGTGGTTCACGAAGACGCAGGTGAGCTGGTCGCCGATGGCACGGTGCACGAGGGCGGCCACCACGGAGGAGTCCACGCCGCCGGAGAGCGCCAGGATGACCTTGCGGTCGCCCACCTGCGCGCGAATCTCGGCGACCTTCTCGTCGATGATGTTGTCCATGGTCCAGGTGGCCTCGAGCCCGCAGATGCCAAAGAGGAAGTTCTCGAGGATCTGTCGGCCGTGCTCGGTGTGGCGCACCTCGGGGTGGAACTGGGTGGAGTAGAGCCTGCGGGAGGGGCACTCCATGGAGGCCACGGGGCAGACGTCGGTGGAGGACGTGACCACAAAGCCCTCGGGCGCGCGGCTCACGGCGTCGCGGTGGCTCATCCACACCGTCTGCTCGAGCGGCGTCTTGTCCAGGAGCTCGGAGTCGGGCACGCGCGTGATCTGCGCCGGCCCGTACTCGCCCACGTCGGAGTGCGAGACCTCGCCGCCCAGCGTGACCGCCATGATCTGGTGGCCGTAGCAGAAGCCGAGCACGGGCACGCCAAGCTCCAGGACGCGCGGGTCGATCATGGGGGCGTCCTCGGCGTACACGCTCGCCGGGCCGCCGGAGAGAATGAGCGCGGAGGGGCCCATGGCAGCGAGCTCGTCCGCCGAGATGTCACAGGGTACGATCTCCGAATACACGTGAAGGTCGCGCACGCGCCGTGCGATCAGCTGGCCGTACTGCGCGCCAAAGTCAAGAACCGCGACAAACTGCTTGGGTGTGGCCTCGCTCATACTTCCTCCGGTCTTCTCGCCCCGCACGGAGGCCCCTACGCTTAAAGTTCGGCCAAGCTATGTGGCTGCCACATGAGCATAACCCCACTATTATTGCCGGTTTTCTGGAAAATGGCCCCATTTTCACCACCTTCATCTGCATTCCACCCCGCTCCTCTACTATTCTGCGTCTGATTTTGGTCGCCAACGGGGCCGCGGGCCCCTCCCAGACAGAAGGGGCCAGCGTGGCCGATAGGAAGAAGCATCGCACGATGACCGCCGAGGACCAGGCCAGATACTCCGAGAGCCGCTACGGGCAGGGCGTCGTGGAGGCCCGCCCCCTGGTGGAGTCCAAGAGCGACAAGAAGGGCAGGAGGGGCCGGGGCGGCTCGTCCAAGCGCGCCGCTGCGCACACGACCCCAACGCGCGCGGAGGGCGCCGACGAGTACAGCCGTCGTCGCAAGAAGAGGCGGCGCGGGCGCGTGCTCCGCTTTGCCCTCGTCACCATCCTGCTCGTGCTCGTGGGCGCGGGCACGGCGCTGGGGCTGTGGATCTCCGACATCAACAGCCGCCTCTCCGACAATACCGTGGTGGACGACGACCTTCTTGAGACGCTGGTGGCCGTCGACTCGTCCGAACCCTTCTACATGCTCCTGCTGGGTATCGACAAGAGCGAGGAGCGTGCCGAGGAGGCCGGGACGGATGACAGCTCCGCCTTCCGCGCGGACACCATCATCCTCGCGCGCGTGGACCCGACCTCGCTCACGGTGACCCTCGTCTCCATCCCGCGCGACACGCTCGTGGACATGGGCGAGTACGGCGAGAACAAGATCAACGCGGCCTATACCTACGGTGGGGCCGCCCTCATGACCCAGGTCGTCTCCGAGCTCGCGGGTGTGGAGATCTCGCACTACGCAGAGGTGGACTTCGAGCAGCTCACCACCATCGTGGACACCATCGGCGGCATCGAGGTCACGCTGCCCATCGCCATCTCCGACGAGTACGCCGAGATCGAGCTCGAGGCGGGCACGCAGACCATCGACGGTGCGACCGCTCTCGGCCTGTGCCGCGCGCGCCACGCCTACGACGACTACGGCGGGGGCGACTTCTATCGCGCGGCCAACCAGCGCATGGTGATCGGCGCCATCGTGAAGAAGGTGCTCCAGCTGGACGACCTCTCCACCCTGACGTCGACGGTCTCAACGCTTGCGGACAGCGTCACCACGGACCTCAGCGTGACGGACATCTTGAGCCTCGTGGTCCAGTTCCGCGACCTGGATGTGGACAACGACATGTACTCAGGCCAGCTTCCCACGGTGTCCGAGTACATCAACAACATCTGGTACGAGGTCGTCGACGAGGACGGCTGGGCCGAGATGATGGAGCGCGTGAAGGCCGGCGAGTCGCCCTACTCGGACGCCAGTCAGGACTTCACGGCCGGCATCGCGGGATCCATCGGCACGGGCTCCAACATCTCGGACGATGACGATGACGACGATGATGACGATGACGGCTCGAGCGTCTCCGCCGTGTTCTCGGGTTCCGTTTACGTGCTCAACGGGGCGGGGATAACCGGCCTGGGGGCGAGCACGGCCACGACGCTGGAGAGCGCAGGCTTCACCGCGACGGCGGGCAACGCCTCGTCCTATGACACCACAACGACGGTGATCTACTACAACGACGGCTCCGAGGACGTGGCCGCGGGCGTGGCCGAGACCCTGGGCATAGACAGCTCCAACATCGTTGCGAACGACGGGACCTACAGCACGGACTACGACGTGGTGGTGCTTCTCGGCACGGACATGAGCAGCTAGGCTCTCTGCGAGACCTTGAGCGCAGCGGGGGCGGGGCGCCGGTTGGCGTCCCGCCCCTTCCTCACGACGCGCGTGCGCCCGCATCTCGGACAGCGCTCCGGCCGTGTCCGTCATCGGTGTTCGATAGCTGACTTCACACGCATTTCCTTTTCAGGTGAAAGGCTTTGGCCAAGACTAAACGAAGGCTGCCAGACCTTGCCTGACCTTTGCGAGACGGATTACGACCATCTTTTGACAAAATCGCTGCACCATGCTTCGTCAAGGAAGTCCTTATCGATATGCGCTTCGGCAAAATCAGCAAGCTCCCTCTTCATACTTTCATATTTATGCATGGCTTCCGTTAACGTCGAAGCCCACGTCGTATGAACCAATAGCCCGTAGATGCCGCAGGTTATGCCGTACGGTCCAATTGGGCAGCCCTCTTCTAAGGTAATGCGACAAGTGTCAGCGAGCTCCTCGTCAGCGATGATTCTGCCATCCTCGCTACCTTGCTCTCCTTCGGTTCCGAGAGAAATCCAAACGCTAGAACTCGAACCGTGATCAATGTTGGAGCATGCGCAATCTCGACCGTTCATCAGAGAGCACCTTGCCATCAAAAAGGTGAATGCCGTATGAGTACTAATAATATCGAACAGAGAGTGCTTGCTTGCCCCTTGACCGTCAGGTACCCCGGCGAGGCCGCGCCGCAAGGAGGTGCCCGAGACCCCCTGGGCGCGATCCGCGAGGCGCCCTTCAACGCCTTCCGCCGCAGGAACTACGAGGACTCCGCCGCCGTCCAGATCGACATCTTCTGGGGCGCGGTGGACGTCTACAACCCGGGGGCCTTTCCTGCGGGTCTGGAGCCCGGCGACTATCTCTCTGGCAGCGAGACCGCCTCGAGGCCGCGCAACCGGCTC
>CAZCTE010000136.1:0-4279 GCA_964501395.1 uncultured Atopobium sp. | reverse complement strand
CCCATGCCGCCGCCCACGTCAACGGGGCTGCCCATGACGCCGCCGAGGCCCGTCTCGCTGTATGAGACGCTGTCCGGCGTCACCTCAGCGCTCTCGCTCCCGCAGGTGAGCGTGTACGTCTCGCCCACGGTGAGCCCGGGCGCGCTCACCACCACGCACTGGTAGTCGCGGCTCGGCGTGTAGCTCGCCAGCACGGTGCCGGACGAGTCGCAGAGCGTGATCTCCTCGCCCGCAGAGCCGCTCACGGACACGAGCATGGACACCTGGCTCGAGGACGTGCCGAGGTTCTGCGCCATGCCGGACGCGCCCACGGCAACGAGAATGCCCCCGTCGATCTGCCCGTCCCCGGCGTAGTCGAGCGCGCCGTCGGCGCTCTGAGACGGCCCCGTCACGTAGATCTCCCCGCCGGTGATGGTGAGGTCGCCGTTGGAGTCTATGCCGTCCCCGCTGGCGTCGATCGTGAGAACCCCGTCGGAGATGAGGATCCAGGCGGTGTCGTCGCTCGCCATGGGATCGTCATCGGAGTCGGTGAACCAGTGCGCGCCGCCGTCGGCCCCCTCGGCCGCCTCGGAGTCGTCCGAGGGCTCGCCCGCGGCGTTGATGCCGTCGTCAGAGGACGTGATGTCAATCGTGCCGCCGCAGATGGTGACGGTGGACCCCTCGAGGCCCTCGTAGCTCTCGGTCACCGTGATCGTGCCGCCGCAGATGGCCAGGTCGTACTCGGCGTGGATGCCGTCGTCCCCCGCGGCCACCGTGATGGTGCCGTCGTCTATCTCGATGACGCCGCTCGCGTCGAAGCCGTCGGAGCCGGCCGTGATGTCCAGCTCCCCGCCGGCCACGCAGATGTAGCCAAGCGTGGCGTCGTCCTCGTTCTCGCAGTGGATGCCGTCGGTGCCTCCCACGAGGGTCCAGCTCCCGCCCGCGATAGCCACCGAGTCGTTGGCCTGCAGGGCGTGCTTGGCCGCGGTCACCGTCACCGTGCCGGAGACCAGCGTGAGGTCGTCCTTGCCCACGATGCCGTGACCCTCGGCCGAGCTCACCTCAAGCGAGCCCGAGCCGTTGATCGTGAGGTCCTCCGCCGAGAAGATCGCGCCGTCCACGTTGCGGTCGTCCTCCTCCTCGGAGGCGCCGGTGGCCGTGAGGGAGTTCTCGGAACCCTCAGCCAAGGTGAGGAAGACCTTGTCGGCGGAGCGCACGTAGAGGGCGGACGGCCCCGAACTCGCCACGGTAACGCCGTCGAGCACGAGCTGGACCTTCTCGTCATCGCTCACGTCTATCACGATGCGGCCGTCGGAGAGCGAGCCGCGCAGAACATAGGTCCCGCCCTCGGTGATGGTCACCTCGGAGTCCGAGACCGTGACGCCATTGCCGTCCACCACGGTGCCGTCGTCGGAGAGCTCGATGGTGGCGTCAACCTCGTCGTAGCTGGGGTCAAGGTCTCGGTCCGAGAAGAGCGAGGACGCGTCGAGAAGCATGCCCGCGCCCGTCACGCTCGTGGAGCCGGAGCTGGCCGTCTCCGTGCTGCCGCTGTCGGCCACGGCGTCAAAGATGGAGCCCGAGCAGCCCGCGAGCGCGAGCGCAAGCGCACCCGCCACGCACCCCAGGGGCCACAGGTCCCTAAAGCGCATAGGTCGCCTCCTCGGGCCGGTGGGCAAGCGACACCTCGAGGTTGCCGTTGCGGCAGCGAATCTCGTCAATGAGGCCCTTCTCGGAGACGCCGGGCAGGAGCTGCACGTCGTAGGTGAGGCGGAAGACGCTCCCCATGTTTGCGGTGCTCACGCGCGTGAGCTCGTGCTCGCCCAGGTAGCGCACGAAGATGTCGTCGAAGACGTGGGCGTAGTCGAGGTCCTCGGGAATGGTGATGCGCAGCGACCGCTCCGCGCCGCGGCTCGTGCGCCCCAGGCCCGCCATCTGATAGACGATGCAGGCGCCGCCCACGAGCACGGTGGCGAGCGCGGCCACGGCCACGTACCCCATGCCGCAGGCCAGGCCCACGGACATGGCGAGGAAGATGAAGGCGATGTCGCGGGCCGAGCCCGGCACGCTCCTAAAGCGCACGAGCGAGAACGCGCCCGCCACCGCCACGCCCGCGCCCACGTTGCCGTTGACGAGCGCAATCACCACGGCAACGGTCGCGGGAAGGATGGCGATGGCTATCACGAGGCTCCCGGTGTGCCGGTTGCGCACGCAGTAGGCCCACGAGAGCACGAGGCCGAGCACGAGTGCCGCCACCACGCAGATGGCGAGCGGCCCCAGCTCGAGGCTGGTGGCCGAGGACGAGAACAGAGAATCAAACATACAGGCCTCCCTTTGCGAGGTGTCTCGGCGCCAGGCGCGCCCTCTCATGGATTGGTTCGTTCGGTGCGGCGGGCGTAGCGGGCGAGGTGGTCATGCCAGACAGGCCGGGGGTCATGCCAGGCGCGTCGGTCAGGCCAGCCGCAACGGCCGCGGCCCTCTCGGCGGCCCTTGCGGTCGCAACGGCCTGCGGCACCGCATCGGCGAGCAGCGCCCTGCAGGCCAGCCCGTACTTTGAGACCCGCGTCTTTCTCAGCCCCTCCTCCGAGAGGAACCGCACCAGCCACAGGGGCATCCCCTCGAGGCACTTGACCTCAAGGACACTGAGGCCGGGCGCCAGCAGGAGCGCGCCGTCATCGTCACCGGAGAGGGTGAGGCGGTCCGTCCGGGCGCGCACGCGGGCGTCCAGCGTCACGCGCACCGACTCGTCCTCCGGCGAGAAGAACGCCTCGCGGTCGTAGGCGAGAAACACGCGCGGCCCCAGGCCCTCGTAGCGGCGCACGGTGAAGTCGATCTCCCGCTCGATCTGGGTCTGCGGCCGGCCGTAGCCGCGGAGCAGCTCGGCCGCCCGGGCGGGGGCAAGCTCCGCGCGCCGCTTGTAGACGATCCCGCGGTACTTCTTCTTGATCTCAAGGAACACCGGGTCGTCCGCGGCGCGGGCGCCATAGCAGCGAGCCCGGATCTTCTCCTTGTAGACGGGGTGCTCCTCCGAGCGACGGGCCAGCAGCAGCGTGGGCGTGTCAAAGTAGACGTTGCGCACGGTGGAGGGGCCGTACTCGTCGCCGGTGAGGTGGTTGGCGATGAGCCGCTCAAAGCGCGAGCGCTGCCCGGGGTCGAGCAGGTACTTGACCTCGGTTCGTTTGAACACCATCTGAGTCACAGGGGCCTCCCTCAGCGATTGGACCACCTGAGCATAGAGACCAAACCTGAAAGCCCCACTGAACAGCGGCGGACCCCATGGAGCCCCGACGATGCTTCCGGCTCGCTGAAAGCGGCCGGGCGTGCGCCGTCAGCCGCAGGCGAACAAGCACGCACCGCTCCCTGCACGGCACACATGGACACCTACGCGAAGCGCCGCCCGCTCCTGAAACCTGAGCGGGCGGCGCATGCCGTGTTGCGTGGGTCAGCTAGACGATGGTTACTTGTTCAGCCTGCGACGCAGGATGATTCCCGTCGCACCCAAGGCGCACCCACCAATCAGCAGCGCGACAATCGGCAGAGAGGACGTGGGGTCGCCGGTCTTGGGAAGATCCGACTTGGTCGTAGTGGACTCCCCTGTGGAGCCGGACTGCTCGTCGTCGCCATCCGTGGTGTCGACCGTCTCAGACGAGGTGTAGGTGTTCACAAAGACCGGCAGCTCTTCCGTGCCGTTGTAGGTGACGCTGTCGATATAGAGCGCCCCCTCGCCGTCGTCCTTGACGGTCACCACAACCGTGTAGACCGTGCCGTCGTAGGTCACGCCCTCGGCGTCGCCCGCGACCTCGGAGAGCGTATAGGTGTACTCGCCCGCCGCGTCGAAGGTGATCGCGTCGAAGGAGAACGAGCCGTCCGCGGCGTTGCTCACGGTCTGGAGCACGTTGCCGTCGGCGTCCGCCAGGACGAAGCTGAACTCGCCCGCCTCGAGGTCGCGTCCGTCGAGCTCCTTGGTTCCGGTGATGGCGACCGAGGCGCTCTCCGCCGCGTAGGAGTTGGAGAAGGTCACGGCGGTGAGCGCGTTCCCGTTAGAGTCGGCCATGCTCCACGTCACGCTGAGCGTGCCGCTGCCGCTGTCGGTGACGGTCGCGGTGACCACGTAGCTCGAGGAGTCGTAGCTCACGCCGCCCGCGCTGCCCGCGACCTCATAGAGGTCGAAGACGTACGTTCCGGTCTTGCTGAAGGTCAGGCTCCCAAAGGAGACGGTCCCGTTCGCCGCGTTGGTGGCCGTAAGGCTCATGCCCTCACTCGCGGTGTCGTCCCGCCCGACTAGGGCGAAGGTGAACTCGCC
>CAZCTE010000135.1:0-4380 GCA_964501395.1 uncultured Atopobium sp. | reverse complement strand
GGCGGGCGGCGATGCCGCAGGAGAGAGGGCTGCGACCCCACCGGGGGCGGATGCGGGCTTTGCGCTCGCACGAAGGGCGCGTGCCCCTCTCAGCCCTCCGCCGAGCCCCGCCCCCGTTTGATGTCCCTCAGATCGAGGTAGATGGTGTTCTTGGAGACGCCGAGACGCGCGGCGAGCGTCACCACGCTCCGCTGGTAGTCCAAAAGCCCGCGGTCGACGAGCCTCCTCACCAGCTCCAGGCGCTCCTGCCGCGTGAGGGTCTCGGCGGGCTTGCCGAGCTCGCGCAGGCACTCCTCGATGAGGGCGTCCGCCCCGGCCGGCGTCGCCTCTCCCCCAAGGTGCGTGCGCAGGTCCTCGCCCACGGTGGCGAGGCCATCGAGCACGTCGCGGGCGGTCTCGAGCGCCGTCACGTCGAGGTTCACGCCCAGCAGCAGGACGTAGCCGTGCCCGCGCAGCGCCCAGGTGGACGACTTCACGCGCCGGCCGTCGGCCGTGCGGGCCTCGGAGCAGAGCGCGGGCAGCCGCAGCAGGTCGATGGCGCCCTGGTCACCCGTGGCGGTGTCCTCGCCGTAGATGGAGAGCGTCGAGCCCACCTGCCGCCCCGAGACCTGGCCGTTGTAGATCGAGCGCACCGTGCAGGTGCCGTCACCAGACAGCTCCTGCACCAGCGCCTCGCAGGAGGGCCCGAGCATCTGGGCGAGACCGCCTGCCACCTGGTCGAGAAAGGCGAGCGCCTCCTCGTAGCGCATGTGCGTGATCTGGGACTTCCTGGCCATCATCTGCTAGCTCCTCACCCGCGCCGTCGCCTCAAGGATACGCCCCATCGCCGCCGAGGTCTGCTCGTGAAGCGCCCCCAGGTTGATGCGGGTGAAGCGCTCGCAGCCCTCCCCGTACTCGAGCCCGCCCTCGACGACCACGAGCGCCTCGCGCTCGAGAAAGTCGGTCAGCTCGTCTCCGCGCAGCTCGATGCCGGTCCACTCGACCCAGCAGACGAAGGTCCCCTCCGTGGGCCAGACGCGTCCGAGGCCCGCCCCCTCGAGCGCGCCCGCGACGATCCTGCGGTTCTCGGCAATGTAGCCCAGGCTCCCGCGCTGCCAGTCGCGCCCCTCGGGCGTGTAGGCGGCCATGAGGGCAACGCGGCCAAAGGGGTCCACGCTCCCAAAGTGGTCGCGCGTGCGCTGCGCCGAGAAGCGCTCGCGCAGCGCCTCGTGGGGGACGATCGCATTGGCGAAGTTGAGCCCCGTGCACGAGAAGGCCTTGCCCAGTGAGGTCAGCGTGATGGCATTGGGGCGGGCCTCGGGGATCGAGGCGTACGGGACGGTGCGATGCCCGTCAAAGGCCACCTCGGCGAAGATCTCGTCCGAGACCACCACGGTCCCGTAGCGCGCCGAGAGCTCGGCCACGCGCTCGAGCTCGGCACGCTCCCACACGCGCCCCACCGGGTTGGCGGGGTTGCAGATGACGAGCAGCGTGTTGTCCGGGTCCGCCATGAGGCGCTCGAGGCCGTCAAAGTCCATCTCGTAGCGCCCGTCGCGGACAAGGAGCGGGTTGTGGACGACGCTCAGCCCCAGGCGCTCCGCCGCCTGCTCGTAGCGGTAGTAGACCGGCGGCTGCACGATCATCGCCTGGCCGGGGCCCACGAGCATGCGCAGGCACGTGGCCACCGAGAAGATCGTGCCGAGCGTGGGCACCACCCACGAGCCGTCAATCTCCCAGTCGCGCACGTTGGCCATCCACCACGCAACGCGCGCCCGGTACTCGTCGTCCGGCAGCGCGAAGCCGTAGTAGCCGCCCTCGGCGTAGTCCGCAAGGGCCCGGCGGATGCAGGGCGCCGTCTTGAAGTCGAGCTCGGCTCCGCCCAGGCTCGCAAAGCCGCGCGCGCGGACGGGCTCGGGCGTGAGGTCGGTCTGCAGGCTGCCCGTGCCCACGCGGTCCACCGGCTCGGCGAGAAACGCGTTCGCCACGGTCACCTCCCGCAGACCAGGTAGCGGCCGCAGATGACGTCCTCGACGGCGAGGCCGAGCGCGTCGAACATCGTGATCTCGTCGTCTCCCCGGCGGCCCGGCACGCGGCCCAGCAGCACGTCGCCCACGCTGCCCACGACGTGGCCCTCGTCGATGAGGCCCTCGGAGAGTGGAATCAGGTACTCGCCCGACTCGCGCCGGCAGGCCTCGACCTGGTCGGCGTAGAGGCGCGCTGCGGCCACGAGGTCAGAGGCCACCTCGCGCGTGGTGGGCGAGAAGGTCCCCACGGCGTTCACGTGCGCGCCGGGCTTGACCCAGTCGCGCACCAGGTAGGGCTCGGTGCTCGGGGTGAGCGTGCAGATGATGTCGGCGTCGCGCACGCACTCCTCGGCGCTCGCGCACACGCGCACGGGCACGCCGTGGCGCTCGGACATCTCCTCGGCGTAGGCGCGCGCGGCCTCGTCGCGCACGTCGAAGACGCGCACGTCGTCGATCGCGGGGCGCACGGCGAGCATCGCGGCGAGGTGGCTGCGACCCTGCGCGCCGGCGCCGATGATCGCCAGCGAGCGGGCGTCCGCGCGGGCGAGCAGGTCGGTGGCCACGCCCGAGACCGCGCCGGTGCGCACCTCGGTGATCACCGAGCAGTCCGCCATGCCGACGAACGACCCGTGCTCGGCCTCGAAGACCATCACATAGCCCATGTGCGAGGGGTAGGCCGTGCCGGCGTTGCCCGGGAACGCGGTGATGACCTTGGCGCCCAGGACGTCCCCCTCGCCGAGAAGGGCCGGCATGAAGCCGAAGGCGCGCCCGTCGCCGAGGCCGCAGATGCTGCGCGGCGGCTGCGTGGCGCGCCCATCCTCCAGCCGTGTGAGCGCCTCCCGCATGAGCGGGATGCACACGTCCATGGTCAGGCGCTCCCGCGCCTCCTCGGCCTCGACAATTCTCATGCCGGCCTCCCCTCCCGGGTCCACACCCGGTGCGAATGTTACGGACTGCATTGTTACTGTGCTATTTGTCTGATAGAAAAGACCTGTTGGAAGCAAGTCGTAGCGCAATTGAAACCTAATTCGGCGCGAAGCGAGAGACGCCGGGGATGGGAGGGCACATGGCACGGACAACCGAGGGGCAAGCACGTCTGCTCGTGGGCCGCGTGATTGACGCGGTCTCCGACGACGCCATCGAGGACGGTGCCGTCCTCGTCGAGGGCGATCGCATCACCTATGCGGGGCCCCGCTCGGGCTGCCCCGCAACCGACGCCGAGGTCCTTGAGGCGGGCGCCGGCACGATCATGCCCGGCTTCATCGACGTCCACGCCCACCTCTCCGGCGAGGAGGACGCCGGCGACTTCGCCGACGGCAGGCTCTTTGGCGACCAGCTCGTGGGCGCCGTCCACCAGGCCGGCGTCCTGCTCGACGCCGGGTTCACGGGCCTGCGCGACATGAGCCTCGCAGGCGTCTTCGTGGCGCGCGGCACCGAGCGCGGCGCCATCCGCGGCCCGCGCATCGTGCCCGGAGGGCGCCTCCTCGGCGTCACGGGCGGGCACGTGGACGACGCGCCCTGGCTCGACAAGGCCGAGGCCAACCGGCAGAGCAACCTCTCCGTGATCGTGGACGGACCTAACGAGTGCATCCGCGCCGTGCGCGAGCAGTTCCGCCTCGGCGCCCGCTTCATCAAGATCTGCGCCACCGGCGGCGTGAGCTCACCCACCGACCACGTGGACGACGTTCAGTTCTCGGCGGAGGAGCTCGCCGCCATCGTGGGGGAGGCGCGCCGGCACCACTCCTACGTGACCGCGCACTGCACCGGAAACGAGGGCGCCTATCAGGCCCTGCTCGCCGGCATCGAGTGCGTGGAGCACGGCGTCATGCTCACCAGGCGCGAGATCGACCTCATGGCGGAGCGCAGCGTCCCCCTGGTCTCAACGCTGTGGATCTCGCTCGGCGTGGCCGAGCTCCCGGGCCTGCCCGACTGGATGCGCGAGAAGGCGCGCGCCTGCGCCGAGGCAAACCTGCGCACCATAGCGATGGCCCGCGAGGCCGGCATACGCATCGCGCTGGGCACGGACTTCTCGAACTCCCCCAACACCCCCTACCGGGAGAACGGCCGCGAGTTCGAGGCCATGGTGCGCGCCGGCCTGACCCCCATGGAGGCCGTGCGCGCCGGCACCATCAACGCCGCGCACGTCATGCGCATGGAGCGCGAGATCGGCTCGCTGGAGGCCGGCAAGCTCGCCGACATAGTGATGGTGGACGGCAACCCGCTCGAGGACATCGACTGCCTCACGAGCGCGGACCACGTGCGCCTGGTCCTCAAGGGCGGCGCCATCGAGAAGGACGCGCGCTAGGTGGGGCGGGGTCCCGAGCGGGCCTGAATCCTGCCGGGACGGGGTCCGGACGCCCCGGCAGGGAGACGGACC
>CAZCTE010000134.1:0-4455 GCA_964501395.1 uncultured Atopobium sp. | reverse complement strand
GGGGCGTCGAGAAGGCGCAGAGAAGCGCGCGAGATACGAGAAGGCCCGGCTGCCAAGGCAGCCGGGCCATCAGGTTCCTCTGGTGGAGACGAGGGGATTCGAACCCCCGGCCTCTGCCTTGCGAAGGCAGCGCTCTCCCAGCTGAGCTACGTCCCCAGGCGCATCGCGCGTTGGACATTGTGGCGGTTCGCGCAGGCGATGTCAAGCGGGAATTGGTGGGACCGCGGATGTTGCGCGCGGCGTGCGCCCGGCGGGCCGTGGGTACGGCAAGGCCGCGGGCGTGGCGAGACGCGCGGCCCGCACGACCCGGCGCCCGTCCCGGACAACAAGACGCCCCCTGCGGTTCGATAATGAACCCACCTCTCAGAAGGTGGGCGTCCCCATCGCGCGTTCCGGCTTCCTCAGCAACGGAGGATACCCGTACTGAACACGAGATATCGGACTCCCTAGTAACGCTTGTCGGTTCACCCAGTTTGACCGCAGGGGGACGACACCACCCACTATAGGGGAGCCCCGCGGAGATACCAGACTTGACTTGCCCGGAGTTCTCAGCAAAAGTTGTGTTTGTGCGTGTGTTCCAATCGTCTTCCCCGTGCGCGCGTCGCTGCCCTCCTCGGCCCGTTTTGTTTCGCTATCATGTCGGGAGTTCCTGCAGTCGCAGCACGCGAAGGGAGTAATGTTCGTGCCGGACCTCGTTCCGTACTTGTGCTTGTTCGTCGCGGCGCTCGTGGTCTCTATCATCGCGACGCCCCTCGCGCGCAGGATTGCCGTTCGGTGCGGCGCCGTGGACTACCCCAACGCACGGAGAATCAACAAGCAGCCCGTTCCCCGCATGGGGGGCGTCGCCATCTTCCTCGGCATCTTTGTCGCGTTCCTCGTCCAGTACGTGGGCAGCACCTATCTCGGCTGGCCCGCCGTGCTGTCCCCGTCGGGCAGGTTCGAGGTCAACTACTGGCTTCTCGCCGTGTCCTTCCTCGTGATCTTTGCCACGGGCGTCACGGACGACGTCCGCTCG
This sequence comes from uncultured Atopobium sp., assembly GCA_964501395.1. Classification (GTDB taxonomy): domain Bacteria; phylum Actinomycetota; class Coriobacteriia; order Coriobacteriales; family Atopobiaceae; genus Thermophilibacter. Next base: position 3,440 of record CAZCTE010000134.1, on the reverse strand, counting down.
CTCTCCCCGCGCGCCAAGCTCCTGGGCCAGACCGTGGCGGCCGTCATCGCCGTGGCGGGCGGCCTCGTGATAGGGGAGATCGCCAACCCCCTGCCGGAGGGCGGCTACATCGACCTCGGCTGGCTCGCCTACCCGGTCACCGTGATCTACCTCGTGGCCTACACCAACATCATCAACCTCATCGACGGGCTCGACGGGCTCGCGTCCGGGATCACGGGCATCGCGTCGCTCACGATGTTCGTGCTCTCCATCTGGGCGGGGCGGCTCGACGCGGCGGCGCTCGCCATCGCCGTGTCGGGGGCGTCCCTGGGCTTCCTGCGCTACAACTTCCACCCGGCGTCCATCTTCATGGGCGACTCCGGCTCCCTCACGCTGGGCTTTGCCCTGGGCACGGTGTCGCTGCTCTCCGTCACGCGCTTCGCCGGCCTCACCACGATCATCGTGCCGCTGGTCATTGCCGCCGTGCCGATCATCGACACCTTCTCCGCCATCGTGCGCCGCCTGCGCGGGCACGTGAGCATCGGCCACGCCGACCGCGGGCACATCCACCACCGCCTCATAGACGAGGGCTACGACCAGCGCCAGGCGGTCCTGTTCATGTACGGCTGGACCTGCCTGCTGTGCGTGGGCTCGCTCGTGATGACGCAGGTGGAGACCCTCCCGCGCATCATCATCTTTGCCGTGCTGCTGTTCGTCTCCATGGCCTTTGCCTGGCACCTGCACCTCTTTGAGCCGGTGCTGCTGCACCACTACAACCCCAAGACGGGGGCCGACGAGATCGTGGGACCGGGCGACCCGGCCTTTGAGGAGGAGTCCGAGAAGATCCACGAGGGCGGGATCCGCCTGCCCGGCCGGGGCCCCGGGGGCGACGGCGCCGAGGGCGCGCACGGCCGCCCCCACGCCGCGCGCCCTGCCGAGAAGGACGAGGGATGAGCCCCGAGGTCTCGCTCGACCTCTCGGCCTACGACGCCTGCGAGCTCTGCCCCAGGAGGTGCGGGGCGCGGCGCTCGGCGGGCGTCGCGGGCGCCTGCGGGATGACCTCCGAGCTGCGCGTGGCCCGCTCGGCCCTCCACTTCTGGGAGGAGCCCCCCATCTCGGGAGAGAGCGGCTCGGGGGCCGTGTTCTTCTCGGGCTGCCCGCTGCGCTGCGTCTTCTGCCAGAACCACGAGATCTCGGGCGGGGGCTTTGGGCTGCCGGTCACCGCGGCGCGCCTCGCGGAGATGATGCTCGAGCTCCAGGCCCAGGGCGCCCTCAACATCAACCTGGTCACGCCCCTGCACTTCGCGCCGCAGGTGCGCGAGGCGGTGCTCGCCGCGCGCGGGGCGGGCCTTGCGCTCCCCGTGGTCTGCAACACCTCGGGCTACGAGCGGGCCGAGGTCGTGCGCGCCCTGGCCGACGTCGTGGACGTCTGGCTCACGGACTTCAAGTACGCGAGCGCGGAGCTCGCGCGCGGGCTCTCGGCAGCGCCCGACTACCCGGAGGTGGCGGCCGCCGCGCTCGACGCCATGATGGGCTGCGTGCGCGCCGCGGGAGGGCGCGCCGTCTCGCCCGGGGGCGCCCTGCGGAGGGGCGTGATCGTGCGCCACCTCGTGCTGCCCGGCCACGTGGACGACTCCTGCGCCGTGCTCGACCGCGTGTGGGAGATCGCGGGCGACGAGGCGGACCTCTCGGTGATGAACCAGTACACGCCCAACGAGGCCTGCCGGCGGGCCGGCGGGGACCTCGCGCGCGGCGTCACGGACGAGGAGTACGAGATCGCGCTCTGCCACGCGGACGACCTCGGCTTCACGCGCGTGTGGTGGCAGGAGGGCGGGACGGTCTCCGAGAGCTTCGTGCCCGCCTTCGACGCCACGGGGGTCGAGGGGCCCGAGCTCGGCGGGTCCGGGCGGGCCGGCGCGGCCTACGAGGGCGGGCGCGCCCGATAGGGGCGGGGCGTTCGCGGGACCCTCGCCCGCGGGGCCGCCCCGCCCGCGCCCGCCGCGCAAGGGGCATAATAGTCAGCAGTGCGCCACGACGACGGAGGACACATGCCAGAGGACAACGGCCTCACTGACGAGGAGCGCGCCGAGCTCGAGGCGCTTCGTGCCGAGAAGGCGGCCCGGCAGCGCGCCGAGCAGGACGAGCGGGACCGCCGCGAGCTCGAGCGGCTGCGCCGCGAGCGCGCCGAGGGGGAGGCCGAGCGCGCCGCGATGGCGCGCGACGCCGAGGCCCGCGAGCGCGGCAGGCAGCTGATGGAGCCGGATGACGACGACCTCAGGATGCCCCCCGGGCAGAAGGCCGTCATACTCGTGGTCGTGGTGGTTGCCCTCGTGTGGCTTCTCGCCACCACGCTGGGATAGACCACGCTGGGATAGCGGGACAGCTCCGGGACGGGAGCTCTGGGATAGGAGACGCCATGTCGCTCACCGACGGCACCAAGCCCACGGACGTATGCCTCAACACGGACCTCTACGAGCTCACCATGGCCCAGGGGTTCTGGGAGTCCGGCCTCGCGGACGACCAGGCCTGCTTCAACGCCTTCTTCCGCGACGCCCCCTTCGACGGGGGCTATGCCGTGTGCTGCGGCACCGGGCAGATCGCCGACCTCGTGGAGAACTTCGTCTTTGAGGATGACGACATCGCGTTTCTCTCCGAGGTGCCGGCGCCGGGCGGGGGCCTGATGTTCAAGCCGGCGTTTCTCGAGTACCTGAGAAACCACCGCCTGGACCTCACCATCCACGCCATCCCCGAGGGCGAGGTGGCCTTCGCGCGCGAGCCCATGGTGCGCGTGGAGGGCCCCATCATAGACTGCCAGCTCATAGAGACCGCCCTGCTCAACCTCGTGAACTTCCAGACGCTCGTGGCCACCAAGGCGGCGCGCGTCTGCCGCGCGGCCGAGGGCCGGCCGGTCTCCGACTTTGGCCTGCGCCGCGCCCAGGGCCCGGACGGCGGGCTCGCCGTGGCGCGCGCGTCCTACATCGCCGGCGCCTCCTCGACCTCCAACGTGCTCGCCGGCAAGGTCTACGGCATCCCCGTCTTTGGCACGCACGCCCACTCCTGGGTCATGGCCTTCCCGAGCGAGCTCGAGGCCTTCCGCGCCTTTGCCAAGTCGAGCCCCAAGAACTGCGTCCTGCTCCTGGACACCTACGACGTGGGCCAGGGCATCAGGAACGCCATCACCGTGGCCAAGGAGATGGAGGCCGCGGGCGAGCGCCTCTCCGCCGTGCGCCTGGACTCCGGCGACCTCGCGCGCCTCTCCAAGGAGGCCCGCGCCGCCTTTGACGAGGCGGGGCTGCCCTACGTCAAGATCTCCGTCTCCAACGACCTCGACGAGTACACCATCCAGTCACTTCTGGCCCAGGGCGCCCCCATCGACACCTTTGGCGTGGGCACCAAGCTCGCCACCTGCGACCCCCAGCCCTCGCTCGGCGGCGTCTACAAGCTCTCCGCCGTGCGGCCCG
>CAZCTE010000133.1:0-4458 GCA_964501395.1 uncultured Atopobium sp. | reverse complement strand
CGCATGCCCGCGGCGTATACTCTCTGCTTGTTCGCAAGGGAGGAGCCGCATGAAGACCGTCAACGTCGCTGCCGCGATCATCTGCAAGGATGGCAAAATCCTCGCCGCCCAGAGGGGTTATGGCGAGTTCAAGGACGGCTGGGAGTTCCCCGGCGGCAAGCTCGAGCCCGGAGAGACCGGCGAGCAGGCGTGCGCCCGCGAGATCCTCGAGGAGCTGCGCGTGCGCATCGGAGACATCGTGCACCTGTGCACGGTCGAGCACGACTACGACACCTTCCACCTCTCGATGGAGTGCTTTACGTGCACGATCGTCGAGGGTGTCATCAACGACACCGAGCACGAGAACCTCCGCTGGCTCGATGCGAACCAGCTCTGGGACGTCGACTGGCTGCCCGCGGACGTCAAGGTGGTCAGGGCGCTCGAGGAGCGCCTACGCGCCTAGGTCGATGCCTGCCTAGGCCCTCCCCAGCTCCACCTCTCCCTCGAGCACGTCGATGTTGCTCGTCAGGTAGTCGAAGAGGTCCTGCCTCACCGGGTCCAGCAGCTCATAGGTGATCTCAACGGCGGCCTTCGTAGTACCCGGCATCACGATCTCCTTGAAGTCGCCCGTCGGCAGCATCTCGCCTAGGAAGTAGAACTCCTTGCCGCCGTCCCCATCGTTCTTGTTCTTCCGCACAAAGAGATAGGGCTTCATCCCGTTGCCAGGGCACTGCCGGAGCCTCTCGATCTCCGGCGAGTTGAGGTATCTCGGCTGCTTGGAAATCGCAATAATCTCCCTGTTGGAGACAAAGCGGTCCTCGTACTTGGTGGAGTCGGATATGTCCGGGTCCTTTTCGTAGTTGATGAAGACGGGGAACGTGTTGGTCTGCGCGTCGTACTTGTAGCCGCCGATGTTCTGACCGTTCACGTTCTTCTCCCAGTTGAGCAGGTAGCAGACCTCCTCGTAGGTGTACTTCTCGTTGAGGACGAGGTTGGTGTCCCGATACGGCCTCCCGTAGTGCGCGCGGTGCCGCACAAGCCCGAAGTCGATGACCTCGAGGACTTGTCGCCTGAACTCCTGGTCCTCGAGGGCCGCGGCAAACTCGTCCGTCAGCGCGCAGCTCTCCCCGGCGCCCTTCACCAGGGGAACGAAGGTGCCCGAGGACGAGAGGAACGAGCCGCTGAGCAGCCCAACCGCCGACCTTCTCGCCGCGGCGATCGCCTTCTCCCCGTAGTACCGCTGCAGGAGCCTTGCCTCGTCAAGCGTCTGCTCGCTCTCGTTGATGAGCCTCTTGAGCAGCAGAAGATCCTCGAGTTGCTTCCCGCTTGCCAGCTTCTGGGAGATGAACTTGAGGATGGACTCCTGGCGCTGCGAGAAGGTCACGTCATAGTCCGGTTCGTAGCGTGAGAGAAACGCGTGATACGAGCCGGACTTCTTGAAGATCCGCAGCGGGTCGATGGCCCCGTTCTCGTCGAACTCGGAGAGCGCCGGTATGCGCCCGAGCATCTGCCGAAGGCTCCGGTACTCGTCCCGCAGCAGGCGCGCGTCGTTGAACTTGCCCCCGTCGATTGCCTCGTAGATTCGGGCCTCGGACACCTTGTCAAAGCTCACCGTCGAGCAGCCGGGGATCGTCGTGCTGCCCTCCTTCACTATGGCCCTGAGCGTGTCCTTGTTGTACGAGCGATCCCCAGAGAGGGCGATGGGCACGAAGAAGTTCTGCTGGTAGTTGCCTATGAAGTCGAGCACGAGGGCGTAGTCCTTGCCGTCGGCCTTCCTCAGGCCGCGACCTAGCTGCTGGACGAAGACGATCGCCGACTCGGTGCGCCTGAGCATGATGACCTGGTTGAGCGACGGGATGTCCACGCCCTCGTTGAAGATGTCGACCGAGAAGATGTACTCGAGCTCCCCAGACTCAAGCCGGGAGATTGCGGCGTCGCGCTCTGTGTTGGAGTTCTGTCCGCTCAGTGCGCACGTTCGGTACCCGAGCTCGTTGAACCGGCGGGACAGCTCTGCCGCCTCGTCATTCCTGTTGCAGAAGATGAGACCGCGCCGGTGGCTCTTGTTCACCGTATACTGCTCGATCTTTGACGTGATGTGCCGGACGCGCTCGTCCGAGGTGAGCTTTGAGAAGAGGTTTGGGTCGTCGATGTCCTCGTCATTGATCTTGAGGTCCGCGATGCCAAAGTAGTGGAACGGGGCAAGCATGTCATTGGCCAGCGCGTCCTGCAGCGTGATCTGGAACGCGATCACGTGGTTGAAGAGGGCGAACACGTCGTAGCCATCCGTCCTCGTTGGCGTCGCGGTCATCCCGAGGTAGAAACCGGGCTGGAAGTACTCCATGATGCGCTGGTAGCCGCTCGACCCCGTCCGGTGCGCCTCGTCGATCACGATGTAATCGAAGGAGTCCGGAGAGAAGTCGTCCAGGTGCTTAACAATTGTCGAGCACATGGCAAACAGGCAGCGCTCACCCGTGTCCCCGGAAGCTGTCGTATAGGTTCCGCAGGAGCAGTCCTTGCCGAGAAGGCGCTCGTAGCTCCGGCGCGACGCGTCCAGGATGCGCTGCCTGTGGGCAAGGAACAGGACGCGCCCGGGCTTGGTCGCGGCGATGTCAAAGGCGGAGAGGTAGGTCTTTCCCGTACCCGTAGCAGACACCAGAAGGGCGCGCGGCTCCCTGCGAGCATGCAGCTTCTCCAGCGCCTCGAGCGCGAGCGTCTGCATCTCGTTCGGGCGGATCTCCTCATCGCTGCTCGCCTCATTGTTGCGAACCTCGGGCAGGTCGGCGGCCCTGAAGGCGGACTTGGTCGCGCGCTTCTCCGGAACAACGCGATAGCTCTCGTACTCCCGCACCCAGGACTCGCTCAGGCAGACCGTGAGATCGTCGTTCCAGAGGCTCTCGTACTCCGTCCTAAGAGACTGCAGCAGCTCGCCCGCGCCGAAGGAGCGGAACAGAACGTTCCACTCGCGGTTGCACGTGAGCGCCATCTGGGTGAGGTTGGAGCTGCCGATAATAACGGTGCTGGTGTCATCGTGGTCGAAGACGTAGCCCTTGGCGTGTAGGTTGCCCTGGTAGACGCGCGTCTCGATGTTTTCGTACTCGAGCAGTTTGCGGAACGCGTCGGGAGAGTTGAAGTTCTGATAGGTCGAGGTGAGGAATCTCCCCCGTATCCCCCGTTCCTTGAGCTCGCCCAAAATCTCGACCAGGGGCTGGAGGCCGCTCTCCGCGACAAAGGCCACGCAGATGTCAAAGCTGTCGCAGGTCGCGAGCTGATGCTTGATCACCGTGAGCAGGTCGTTGCCCCTGCTCTTGTCGTTTGCGACGAGGCGGGGGCGGTACCGCGACGCGACGTTCTCGGAGGCGTCGACGAAGCCGGCGCGCAGGCCCCTCTCAAACTTCTCTCGCTCAGCTGGCCCGGTAACTACCTCGCTGCTTACAATTTCGACTTCGCTCACGACAGGGGACCTTCCGGCAGATTCACGTTACTGCCAGGATAGCAAAGTGCCTGCGCGCAGCGAGAAGGGCAAGAGCTGCGGGACGGCTCAGATGAGAGAGCGGAGAGAACGACGTGCACTCCTGCGTGGTTCCACCTCGGGCTTCGCGCACTCCCGCACCACGCGCTGAAAGCTTGGGGTGCCGAACAGAGGCCCCTCATCGAGCGCGCCGCTCTCAACAATCATGCTGCACCAGTCGACGAACTTCTCACGCAGCCCCTCCGGAACGCGCGCGAGGGAGGCGCCGCGTGCGCCGTCCGAGATCGCTGACAGGATGCGGGCAAGGGACTCGCACCACTGTGGCCAGAGGTTCTCAAGCTCGTGACAATCGTCGAGTAGGATGGGCCAGAGCGTCTGGTTTGTCACGCCCTCCGCGACCCTCCAGCAGCCGCGCACGGGGTCAAACCGGAACACCTCCCGCACGAACCTCTCGACCGACTCGTAGCCCGTGAAGAGACCTCCATAGCGCTCGTACCACTGGCCCCCGACCTCGGCAAAGGCTTGGATGCTTCCGGCCATGGGAACGCAGCCGTCCACCAGAGGACCGTGCCCCTCTCCGTCGTCTTCGTCCTTGTCGTAGTCCACTGCCTCCCATGCCTCATGGATGCGCACGAGCATGATCGGGCCGTCGGGCTCCTCGGGGCAGATCACCCACGCTCCCTCGGTTCTGCACCTCATGCAATCACCTCCTGCCGCAGTGTGGATCGATCGAACCGCCCCGCCGTCCCTGATCTGCGGATTCGATCAAACACCACGATCTGCACGGCGGTGCTGGGCGCCCTGCGTTTCCGCGGCGTACGCCCCGCGTCGGTTTCATGCGCGCGCCGGGAGCGCCGAACTGCCCCATTGCGCCGGCACTGCCCACCACCGCCCCTTCGCGTGCTCTTCTCCGCCTCCCCTCTTCCCTGCTGCGAACACAAACTTTCCCCGCAGCTACCGCGGGTTATACTGTGCGCGGACACGCGAGGGAGCCGCGTCACGAGGAGGCC
>CAZCTE010000132.1:0-4461 GCA_964501395.1 uncultured Atopobium sp. | reverse complement strand
GCCGTCTGGGCGTCCTTCTCGGCAGCGGCATCAGCGGTCATGGCGTCCCTTCCCCAACTCGAGTCCCCAGCAGGTCCCCAACGAAAAGAGGGGCACGGCGCGCACGCCATGCCCCTCCCCAAAAACCAGCGTCTAGTCCAGGCCCTCCGCGCCGTTGGACGCGATGATCTTCTGGTACGCGTAGAAGCTGTCCTTGCGGCTGCGCGCGTAGGTGCCCGAGCCGTCGTCGTGCTTGTCCACGTAGATGAAGCCGTAGCGCTTGCGCATCTCGCCGGTTCCGGCGGAGACCAGGTCGATGGGGCCCCACCAGGTATAGCCGATGAGGTCCACGCCGTCGTCGATGGCCTCGCCCATGGTGCGCACGTGGCGCTTGAGGTAGTCGATGCGGTAGCTGTCGTGGATGGAGCCGTCCTCCTCCACGGTGTCGTAGGCGCCCATGCCGTTCTCGACCACCATCATGGGGATCTGGTAGCGCGCGTAGATCTGGTTGAGGGCGATGCGCAAGCCCGTGGGGTCGATCTGCCAGCCCCAGTCGGTGCTCTCGAGATAGGGGTTCTTGCCGCCCATGGTCATGTTGCCCTGCGTCATCTCGTGGTCGGCGTGGGTGCCCACGGTGCCGGACATGTAGTACGAGAAGGTGTAGAAGTCCACCGTGCCGTCGGCGATGTCCTGGAGGTCGCCGTCCTCGATCTGGAGCTCGACGCCGTTCTCGCGCCAGTAGCGCTTGGCGTAGAACGGGTACGCGCCGCGCACCTGGACGTCGGAGCAGTACCAGTTCATGCGGTTCATCTCGAGCTCGTTGGCGAGCACGTCGGCCGGGTCGCAGGTGGCCGGGTAGGACAGGATGAAGCAGTCCATGTTGCCCATCTTGAGGCCGGGGTAGGTCTCGTGGGCGTAGCGCACCACGCGGCCGGAGGCCACGAACTGGTGGTGCAGCGCCTGGTAGCACTGCTGCGGCGTGACCTCGACGCCGGAGGCCGGACCCTCGTAGCCCTGGATGAGACCGGTGGACATCATGGCGCCCAGGGCTCTCGTGCCGGTGTTGATCTCGTTGAAGGTGAGCCAGTAGGTCACCTTGTCGTGATAGCGGTCGAGCACGGTCCTGCAGTAGCGCTCGAAGAAGCCGATGAGCTCGCGGCTCTCCCAGCCGTTGTAGGCCTCCACCAGGTGGTAGGGCATCTCGTAGTGCGAGAGGGTCACCAGGGGCTCGATGCCGTGGGCGCGGCAGCAGTCAAAGACCCTGTCGTAGAACTCGAGGCCGGCCTCGTTGGGCTGCTCGTCGTCGCCGTTGGGGAAGATGCGGCTCCAGGAGATGGACATGCGGAACATGGTGAAGCCCATCTCGGCAAAGAGCGCGATGTCCTCCTCGTAGTGGTGGTAGAAGTCGATGCCGTCGTGGTTGGGGTAGAGCTTGTCCGGGTCGATGTCGAGCGTGATCTCGCGCGACTTCTCAAAGCTCCCGCCCATGAAGTGGTCGTCCACGGAGGGACCACGCCCGTCGACGTTCCACGCGCCCTCGAACTGGTTGGCTGCGGTGGCCCCGCCCCAGAAGAAGCCCTCGGGGAACTTTACTGCCATGAAACGCTCCTTTCAATCGCATCTCGTGCCGTGCCGTTCTTGCCGTTTCGTTCTGCCCTCCACGGCTATGGCCGGAGACGCGCTCGGCGTCCCGGCCATAGCCAGGGGGAATTGTACCGTACGCACACGTATCACGTTACGTTACTGCGTCACGCGGTTCGCGGTGCGCGGGTCGCCTCTCAGGCTGCGCTACGCGGCCTTCTTGGCAACCTCCTTGTTGGGGTCGTAGAAGAGGTACGTGACCACGAAGGCGATGACCATGGAGACCACGACCGCGATGGCCATCCACATGAGACCGGAGAGGTCGCCGTCCGGGTTGATGTAGCAGGCGAAGCCGGTGAGGCCCGAGTAGCCGGAGACGTAGCTCGCGATGCCCATGGCGCCCACGATGCCGCCGCCGATGGCGCCGGCCACGCAGGAGATGATGAACGGGGTCTTACGCGGCAGGGTGACGCCGTAGATGGCCGGCTCGGTGGTGCCAAAGAGGCCGGTGATCATAGCGGGCAGGGCAACGGCCTTGACCTTGGGGTCCTTGGTCTTGAGGTAGATGGCAAAGACCACGGAGATCTGCGCCCAGGTGCAGACGAACTGCGGGGAGAGGATCGTGTCGTAGCCCTGCGCGGCGAGGTTGGCGATGCAGAGCGGCACGAGGGCCCAGTGCAGGCCGAACATGACCAGGACCTGCCAGAGGGCGCCCAGCAGGACGCCGCCGAGGAGGCCGCCGACGGCGGGCAGCGTGAAGAGCGTGTTGAAGATGAGGAGCACGAAGTTGGTGAGGATGCTGGCAACGGGGCCGATGACCAGGTACATGACCGCGACGGACACGACGTAGGTAACCAGCGGCACGGTGAAGAAGTTGATGGAGGCCGGCAGGCTCTTGCGCAGCGGCTTCTCAATCAGCGAGGCGAACCAGGTGGCCAGGATGACGGGCACGACCGTGGAGGTGTAGCCGGAGACGGGCATGAGGATGGGGATGCCCAGGAAGGTCATCGAGTAGCTCATCTCAAAGGACGTGCCGGCAAAGATCGTGCCCAGGACCTCGCCGGTGTAGCCCAGCGCCGAGGCGTTGGAGTTCACCATGTCGGGGTAGCAGAGCGCAAATCCCAGCGCCATGCCGGTGAACTCGGAGATGCCGAACTTCTTGGCCGAGGTGTAGCCCAGGGCAACGGGCAGGAAGTAGAAGCAGCCGTCGCCGATGGCGTAGAGCACGTTGTAGATGCCGTCGGCGTCGGTCATGATGCCAAAGAAGGTGCAGAGGGCGAGCAGGCCCTTGATGATGCCGCCCGCGGAGAGCAGCGGCAGGCAGGGCTGGATGATGCCCGAGATGAGGTCGATCACGATGTTGAGGACGCCCTTGGGACGCTCCTCCTCGGCGATTGCGTTGCCCTCCTCGTCAACCGCGCCGCCGCCCGAGAGGTGCCCCACCTGGAGCACGGCGTCGTAGACGTCGGCGACCTCCGGGCCAATGACCACCTGGTACTGGCCGCCGGCCTGCATGACCTTGATGACGCCGTCGGTGCTCTCGAGCACCTCGGTGTTGGCCTTGGACTCGTCCTTGAGCGAGAAGCGCAGGCGCGTCACGCAGTGCTTGACTGAGTTGATGTTGCCCTTGCCTCCCACGTTCTGGATGATGATCCTCGCAAGGCCATCGTACTTGCTTGCCATGTGAGCCTCCTTCAGCGTTGATGGCAATCCCTACCGTGCAAGCGCGCCCGCCCGGGCCCTGAGCGGGCGCGACTGTTGCCTCTATCTGGCCCGTGCGGGGCTGCTCCCGGGATGCCCCGGGCCGCCCCTTTGGGCCGCCCTCCTCGGGCCGCCCCGCCGTCAGAAGCCCGACAGCAGGCGGTTGATGTACATCATGAGGTAGATGACCTCCTCGTCCGTGCACTCCCAGCCGTACTTCCTGCGCAGGTGCCGGCGGATGGCCTCGGCGCACTCATGCGCCTCGGGGAAGTCCGCCACGATCTGCTCGAACAGGGCAACGTTCTTCGACTCCACGGGCTTGCCGCTCATGAGCCTCCGAACGAGATAGCGAATGTGGACCACGAAGCGCGAGAAGCTGTAGGAGCCGTGGTCCAGGGTGACGCCGAGCTTGCGCTCCACGATGTCGACGACCTCGTCGACGACGCCCACGGCGCGCATGACGTTGTCCATGTCGTCCGAGAAGGCGCCGCCCTCTGCCTCCGCGTTGGCGATGTGCAGGGCTATGGGGCAGGCCTCGCCGTCGGAGAGGTCGTAGCCGTGCTCGCGCAGCATGGAGAGAGCCCGCTTGGCCACGTCGTACTCACGCGCGTAGACGTAGGCGACCTCCTCGGCGAGCGGGTTGCTCATCACCACGCCCCCCCGCTCGCGCTCGATGGCAAACTGCAGGTGGTCGGCCAGGGTGAGAAACGCGTTGGGGTTGAGCTCGCAGTTGAGCTCCCTGCCGGCGAGCTCCATGACCTCGATCGAGAGCTCGATGAGGTCGTCCGAGACGGTTGCGATGGACGCCATGGCGGAGTCGTCGATGTGGCGGAAGATGCGCTGGAGCGACGAGGTGTCCTCGAGCTCGTAGGGGGTCTGGGGAAAGCCCACGCCCTTGCCAAAGATCACCAGCTCGTTGCCGGCGTCATCCTGAGCAAGCGCAACGTTGTTGTTGATCTTCTTGACCACCAACATACAAAACTCCCCACGAGGCTCTCATCGAACAGAACCACCCAAACGGGCACGTGCGCCGACCGGGGTATCTCCCGAGGGCGGCCTCCGCCATGCGGTTCCATCCGCGAGTCATGCCTCCCGGGGAGTAACAATCTCTTGGACGTCAGTATCCTATTCACAGGTTCGCCATATTTCAAGCGACAGATTTGCGTGATGCCGCTCGCCGACTCGATGGAGCCGCTGGCT
>CAZCTE010000131.1:0-4494 GCA_964501395.1 uncultured Atopobium sp. | reverse complement strand
GACCACGACCAAGACCTCGACCACCAAGAAGCGGGGCACGAGCACCAAGTAATGAACTTCGTCTTCGTCTCCCCGCAGTTCCCGGCGACCTACTGGCGCTTCTGCGCCGCGCTCAGGCGCAACGGCGCCCGCGTGCTCGGCGTGGGCGACACGCCCTACGACCTTCTCGCCCAGGAGGTCCGCGAGTCGCTCGACGAGTACTACTGGGTCCCCAGCCTCGAGGACTACGACCAGGTGTTCCGCGCCGTCGCGTTCTTCTCGTTCAAGTACGGCAAGGTGGACTGGGTGGAGTCGAACAACGAGCACTGGCTCGCGCAGGACGCGCGGCTCCGCGAGGACTTCAACATCACCACGGGGCCGCGCCCTGCGCTTCTTTCCCGCTGGCAGAGCAAGGCCCAGCAGAAGCCGCTCTACGCCGCCGCAGGGATTCCCACCGCGCGACAGACCTGCCTCACCACCTTTGACGAGACGCGCTGGTACATAGGCGAGATGGGGCACTTCCCGGTCTTCGCCAAGCCGGAGATTGGCGTGGGCTCGGCGGGCACGCGCCTGCTTACCTGCGACGATGACCTGCGGGCGCTGATTGCCGAGCACGGCGACGTCCCCTACGTGGCCGAGCAGTACGTGGAGGGCGACATCTGCTCCTACGACGCGATCCTCAACAGCCGCTGCGAGCCCCTCTTTGAGAACCAGGAGGAGTTTCCGCCGTCGATGTCCGAGGTCGCGCGGCTGGGCCTGGACCTGAGCTACCGCTCCTGCCCCAGCGTGGACCCCGAGCTCGCGCGACTGGGGCGGGCTGCGACGCAGGCCTTTGGGCTCGCACGCCGCTTCGTCCACATGGAGTTCTTCCGGCTCGCGCACGACACGCCGGGCCTGGGGGCGGCGGGGGACTACGTGGGCCTGGAGGTCAACGTGCGCCCGCCCGGCGGTCAGACGCCCGACATGCTGTGCTGGGCGCACGGCGTCGACGTCTACCAGGCCTGGGCCGACATGGTCTGTTACGACGAGCTGCGCCACGCCGCGCCCAAGGACGCGCCTGCGTACTGCGTCTACGCGGGTCGGCGGGACGGCCGGGCGTACGCCCACGACGAGAAGGACGTGCGCGAGCGCTGGGGTGGGGCCCTCGTGTCGAGCGGGCGTGTTCCGGACGCCCTTTCGGACGAGCTGGGAAACTATCAGTTCACGGCGCGGCTCGCCACCGAGGAGGAGGCGGACGAGTTCGTCGCGTACGTGCAGGAGACCGCTGGGGAGACCTGCGCGCCCGCCGGGGACGTGGACGACGCCCAAACGTCTGCCGAGGACGTACACTAGCCCGCGGAATGCGACCCGTGCCCGTCGTGGACGTACACTAGCTTCCAGACGACACCCACACGCATCCGCTCACTCGCGGAGAGAGAGGAAGACGATGGAGATCAGACGAGCTGAGAAGAGGGACCTCGAGGGCGTTCACGCGCTGCTCGGTCAGGTGCTCACGGTGCACGCCGAGGGGCGGCCCGATCTCTTTCGCGCCGGCACGCGCAAGTACACCGACGAGGAGCTTCTCGGCATCTTTGCGGACGATTCGCGTCCGGTCTTTGTCGCCGTGGAGGACGGCAAGGTGCTGGGTCACGCGTTCTGCGAGCTCAACGACTTCCGGGACAGCAACAACATGCAGCCCATCCTGAGCCTCTACATCGATGACATCTGCGTGGACGAGGCCGCCCGCGGCCGTCACGTGGGCACCGCGCTCTACCAGCACGTCATTGCGTACGCGCGCGAGCTGGGCTGCCACAACGTGACCCTCAACGTCTGGGAGTGCAACCCCGGTGCCCGCGCGTTCTACGAGGCGATGGGGATGTCCGTGCAGAAGACCTGTCTCGAGCAGGTGCTGTAGGGGAGCGAGCAGCGCGGGCGAGGATCTGCTGCCACGGTGCGGCCTGCCCGCTGTCATGGTGCGGCGCGCGGCCGCCACGGCACGGCCCGTCCGCTGCCACGAGCGGCGCGTCCGGCTGCCATGTCCCGCCCAGGTCGCTCCCACGCCCCTTACTTCTCGACGACCCAGCTCTTCCCAAAGTCGTCCGTGAGGCAGACGACGTCGCCCACGAGCGGGCACTCGCGGGTGCGGACCACGCGCGCGGGGTTGCCGACCACGGTCGTGTTGGCGGGGACGTCGTCCACCACCACCGAGCCCGCGCCCACGCGCACGCCGTCGCCCACGGTGATGGCGCCCAGTAGGATGGAGCCGGCGCCCACCATGACGCCGTTTCCCAGCGTGGGATGGCGCTTGCCGCCGTGCTTGCCGGTCATGCCGAGGGTGGCGCCCTGGTAGACGAGGCAGTCGTCGCCGATGATGGCGGTGCCGCCAATGACCACGCCAATCCCGTGGTCGATGGTGAAGCGCCGGCCAATCTGCGCGGCCGGGTGGATGTCCGCCCCGTACCTCACGCGCGAGCGCATGGCGAGCCAGAGGGCCAGCGTACGGAAGCCGCGCTCGTAGAGCCAGTGCTGTCGGCGATAGGCCCGCACGATGCGAAAGCCCACCGAGAAGCGCGTTATGTCGGAGACGCTGCCCGCGGAGGGGTCGCGCTCGAAGGCCGCCTGCGCGTCCTCGCGGATGAGGGTCCGCAGGCTGGGGCGCGCGCCCTGTGTGGTCGAGGTTCCGTGCGGGGCGGACGACGCCGAGGCCCCGAGTGCGGTGGACGGCGCGACCGAACCAGCGCTCGTTGCAGTCCCTGCCAGGCGCCCGTCGGCCCCCATCAGATACCCACCGAGAGGTAGCGCTCGCCGGTGTCCGGCAGCACGGTGACGACGGTCTTGTCGGCCATCTCGGGTCGCCGCGCGACCTCAAGTGCTGCCGAGACTGCCGCGCCCGAGGAGATTCCCACAAGAAGCCCCAGTTCCTGGGCGAGCCGCCGCCTCATGGCCAGGGCGTCGTCGGACGCCACGGGGACAATCTCATCCATGACCGTGCGATCGAAGTTGCCGGGCACGAAGTTGGCGCCTATGCCCTGGATCTGGTGGGCACCCGCCGCGCCGCCCGCGAGCACCTGGGACTCCGCCGGCTCCACGGCCACGGCAAGGAGGCCGGGATTCTGCTCCTTGAGAAAGCGCGCGGACCCGCAGAGCGTGCCGCCCGTGCCCACGCCGGCCACGAGCGCGTCCACGGCGCCGCCGGTCTGCGCCCAGATCTCCGGGCCGGTGGTCTCGTAGTGCGCCTGCGGGTTGGCTGGGTTGTCGAACTGCCCGGCGATGATTGAGTTGGGGGTCTGCTCCGCCAGCTCCTCCGCGCGGGAGACGGCGCCTGCCATGCCGTCCGCGCCGGGGGTGAGCACGACCTCGGCCCCGTAGGCGGCGGCGAGCTGGCGACGCTCGACGCTCATGGTGTCCGGCATGGTGAGGATGAGGTGGTAGCCGCGCGCCGCCGCGATCATGGCAAGTCCCACGCCGGTGTTGCCGCTCGTGGGCTCGATGATGGTGCCGCCGGGGGAGAGCCGTCCCTCGCGCTCGGCCGCGTCCACCATGGCGCGCGCCACGCGGTCCTTGACGGAGCCGCCCGGGTTTGCGGACTCGAGCTTGCCGAGCACCCGCGCGCCGCCCTTCTCGCCGAGAAGCGGCGTGAGCTCGACGAGCGGTGTGGAGCCGATAAGGTCCTCGACGGTGCGCGCTGCACGCATGGCGGCCTCCCTCTCCGGACGTTCCCCCTCGGTGCTTGTCTGGAAGGGTGTCATCTAAAATCCCCATGCGCAAGTAGGAATTACAGCGCGGAAACAATGGGGCGCCGCTGCCGCCTCCGGTGCCATTGGGCGCGTCCCACCTGCCCGCCCCCGATGACACCAGACCGTCCCGCGACGCAATCAAAATTACAACCGCATATCTCTGAGTAATTTTGGCGTTTGCCCAGTTGGTGCGAAAAACTCTTAGACTTATGCGGTTGAAGATCAGGGTCTGCGCGGTGTCGTGGCTTTCTCGTGGCCTTCTTGACCGGAAGCTGCGTTCCCAGCGCTGCTGAGTTGGCGCCCGCGCCCCGGTGCTGCTGTGCCCGCGTGTCTCGACCCTGCCGACCCGACCCCGCGCGCCCTAGTACAGCGGCAGATCCCCGGTCAGCGGGTCGATCTTCTCGGCGGGCAGGGGCTCGAAGGCGAGGCAGGTGTAGGTGGGCTCCCCGTGGAACTCGGTCATGCCGGCGTCGCGCACGAGGGCCACGGCAAAGCCCTGCTCGCGACCCTGCTCGGCCAGGTCTAGCAGCTCCTCCTCGGAGTCCACGTAGACGCAGACCTTGGCCACCCCGGCGTCGAACCAGTCCGTGAGCGGCGAGGTGTCGCCCTCGGCGTGCTCGAGCCACGCCCAGCGGTCGGTGGCGCGCACGTCCGCCCCGCGCCCCTCGCGGGCGAGGGCCATGAGCACCGCCTCCACGCACGCGTGCCCAGCCTGCGCGGCAATCTTGCCCTTGCGCATCTTGAGGTCGCGGCGCATGACGATCATCTGCTTGGCTAGGTAGCTGCGGGGCGGCATGGG
>CAZCTE010000130.1:0-4506 GCA_964501395.1 uncultured Atopobium sp. | reverse complement strand
CCCCAGGCAATCTGCCCCTTGCAATCGTCGCTCGGCTCGGATAGTATTACTCCTCGCGTCGCGGGCTTAGCGCAGTTGGTAGCGCGCCACCTTGCCAAGGTGGAGGTCGCGGGTTCGAACCCCGTAGCCCGCTCCATGCAAACGAGGAGGCCGGTCAGAGGACCGGCCTCTTTTGCTATTCTGACAAAGACTTGGGGGTATGGGCGACCTTGGGGTACCCTGAACGCTCGGCAGTTCTGAGCGTCCGGAACCCCCGCACCACCAGCTCGTCCAGCGCCAAACGTCCACAAGAAGGGAACCCAGCGCGCCATGCTGTACACGGTCCTGTTCCTCGCCTTCCTGTACGCCGTCGTGCAGGGCTTCGTGAGGACGGTCGTCTTCTTCTGGGACTGGCTCTCCCGCGGGCGCAAGCTGGACGCGGACGACGTCGAGCACGCGGAGTGGGCCCTCGTGGCCTCCGAGGACGCCCTCGAGCGCGAGCTCGCCCGGGCCAAGGGCGAGCGCGGCCTGGGCCGGGTCTTCTCCCGCTGGCGCGCCTCGCGGGCGGCCGTGGAGGAGTACCTCGACCACCTGCGCCTTGGCTGGTACCAGATTGTCATCATCTTCCTGCTGGGCTCCATGAGCGGCCTTCTCATCGAGGAGGTCTTCATGCTCGTGAGGCAGGGCCTCACCCAGAACCGCGTGGGCCTGGTGTGGGGGCCCTTCTCGCCGCTCTACGGCCTCGCCGCGGTGCTCCTCACGCTGCTGAGCTTTGTCATGCGAAAGCACAGGGTCAAGACCTGGCAGGTCTTTCTCATCTGCGCCGCCGTGGGCGGGATCCTCGAGCAGTTTGCCGGCTGGACCATGTCCACCCTCTTCAACGTGGAGTCCTGGTCGTACCTGCACCTGCCGGACCACATCACGCAGTGGGTCGCCTGGCGCATGATCGTGGCATGGGGGATTCTGGGGCTCATATGGGCCAAGCTCGTCACGCCGCGGCTGCTCTACCAGATTGGCATGCCCACCACGCGCCGCCAGGTGGTCTTTGTGCTCATCCTGGCCGTCTACCTGGTGGCCGACATCGGCATGACCTTCGTCTGCTTTGGCCGCATGACGGCGCGCGACGCCGGCGTGCCGCCCGCGAACGCCTTCGAGGAGTGGGTGGACACGCACTTCTCTGACGAGTTCATTGCAAGTCGCTTCCAGAACCTCACGGTCGGCGGCCAGGAGGACGAGACGGACGACAGTGCCGAGACGGACGACGGTGCCGAGGAGGACGTCGAGGCCGAGCAGGACGGCGCGTCCGACGACGTCACGGACTCCGACACCTCCTCGTCCGGAGATGACGCCGACACCGACGCCGCCACCACGGAGGCCACCCCATGACGCCCGCGCGCGAGGTCTGCCTCGACTACGCGGCCGCGACCCCCATGGACCCCGAGGTCGTGGAGGTGACGCTGCCCTACCTCACAGAGCGCTTCTGGAACCCCTCCGCCCCGTACTCCCGCGCGCGCGAGGTGCGCGATGACGTCGAGCGGGCGCGCGGCACCGTGGCGCGCCTCATAGGGGCGCGTCCCGACTGCGTGGTCTTCACCGCGGGCGCAACCGAGGCCAACAACCTGGCCTTTGCCGCCGTGGAGGGCCACGTGGTCGTGGACGCGATCGAGCACGAGAGCGTGCTCGCCTGCGCCGGCACCCACGCCCATCGCACGGTGCGCGTGGGGAGAGACGGCCTCGTGGACCCCGAGGCAGTGGCCCGCGCCATCCGCCTGGACACCGAGCTCGTCTCGATAGAGCTGGCAAACGGCGAGCTAGGCTGCGTGCAGCCCGTCCGCGAGATTGCCGCCGTGGTGGCGCGGGAGCGCGCGCGGCGCCTCGAGGCGGGCGAGCGTACGCAGATCCTCCTCCATGCGGACGCCTCGCAGGCGGCGGGCGTGCTCTCCGTCAACGTGAGCACGCTCGGCGTGGACCTGCTCACGCTCTCCGCGGCCAAGATTTACGGCCCCAAGCAGGTGGGGATGCTCTGGGCCTCCGACGAGGTGCGCCTGCGGCCGCTCGTCTACGGCGGCGGGCAGGAGGGCGGCGTGCGCTCCGGCACGGAGAACGTGGCCGGCATCGTGGGCTTTGCCCGGGCGCTCGAGCTCGCCTGCGAGCGGCGGGCTGAGGAGTCGCGCCGGCTCGCCGCGCTGCGGGAGCGCCTGCGCGCGCGGATTGTCGAGCGGGTCCCCTGGGCCGTGGTCTCCGGGCCGAGAAACCCCAAGCGCCGGCTCCCGGGACTCTTGCATATCTCGTTCGCCGGCATCGAGGCGCGCCGCCTGGTCATCGCGCTCGAGCGCGCGGGGGTCTACGTGGGGACGGGCTCGGCCTGTGCGGCGAGCCGCATGCGCGTGAGCCACGTGCTCGAGGCCATAGGCATGCCGCGCGAGCTCGCCGAGGGCAGCCTCCGGCTCACGCTGGGCCGGCCCACCACCGAGGAGGACGTGGACTATGCGGCGGACGCCATCGCGGACGCGGTGCGCGCCGAGGCCGCGCGCCTCTCGCTTGACGACGCCGGGCAGGCCGCGCGCGTGGCCGCCCTGCTGGAGGGGTGGCGCTGATGGCGCGCGTCTTCTGCGGCCTTTCCGGCGGCGTGGACTCCGCGCTCGCCTGCGCGCTTCTTAAGGAGCAGGGCCACGAGGTCACGGCGGTCTACATGCGCAACTGGTCGCAGGACCTGCCGGGATTTCGCTGCCCCTGGGCGGACGACCTCGCGGACGCCGAGCGCGTGGCCGTGAGCCTGGGCATTGACCTCGAGGTCTGGGACTGCGAGGAGGAGTACCGCGCCACCGTGGTGGACTACCTCGTGGAGTCCTATGCCCGCGGCTACACGCCCAACCCCGACGTCATGTGCAACCAGACCATCAAGTTTGGCACCTTCCTCGACCGCGCGCTCGCCGAGGGGGCCGACTTCGTGGCCACGGGGCACTACGGGCGCGTGGACCGTACCGCCGCCCCCGGCTCCAACGCCCCTGTCCGTCTCCTCCGCGCGCGCGACGAGCACAAGGACCAGACCTACTTCCTCTGGCGCGTGGGCCATGAGGCGCTCTCCCGCACGCTTCTCCCCGTGGGCGAGATCCGCGACAAGGCCGAGGTCCGCCGCATGTGCGCCGAGCGCGGGCTCTCGGTGGCCTCCAAGCCGGACTCAGACGGCATCTGCTTCATCGGCCCGGTGGGCATTCGCAGCTTCCTCCTCAACGAGCTGGAGCGCCGCGCGGGCGACGTCGTGGAGTGGGAGACCGGGCGCGTGCTGGGCCGCCACGACGGCGCCTTCCTCTTCACGGTGGGCCAGCGCCGCGGCCTCGACCTCGGGGGCGGGCCCGCGCGCTACGTGGTGGCCACGGACGTGGAGGAGAACGTGGTCTACGTGACGGCGGACCACGACAGCCCCGCGCTCTTCTCGGACGAGATTGCCCTCGCGGACGTGCGCTGGGTGTCCGGCGAGGCCCCGGAGCCCGGTAGGTACCTCGTGCGCACGCGGCACACGGGCCCGCTGCGGGAGGCCGTGCTCGAGGTGGGGGGCGGCGCGCAGGGCGAGACGGGCGATGGGGCTTGGCCCGATGTCGACTCCTCTGGGACCGGCGCGGCACGCGAATCCGCCGTCACACGCGAATCCGCCGCCGTGTTGCGCTTCGATGAGCCGGTCCGCCGCGTGGCCCCCGGCCAGTCCGCGGTGATCTACGATGGTCTCTGCTGCCTGGGCGGCGGCATCGTCCAGCGGTGACCGCAGGCCGGCCGCGCGCTTCTCGCACGCCCGGCGCACGCCCGCCGTCCTGATTGCCCGCCCAAGCGACCCGGCGCACACAACGGCCCGCCGCGCACCGCACTGCCGCACCGCACCTCACAACGACGAAGGGGGAGGCCATGTCCCTGGAGAAGGCCCGCACGCACCTGGAAAAGTTCGGACTGGCGGCGGATCGGATCCGCGAGTTCGACGTCTCGAGCGCCACGGTGGAGCTCGCGGCGGCGGCCGTGGGCGTGGAGCCCGCGCGCATTGCCAAGACGCTCAGCTTCATGGTGGGGGAGACGCCCACGCTCGTGGTCTTTGCCGGGGACGCCCGCGTGAACAACCAGGCCTTCAAGGCCACCTTCCACACCAAGGCGCGCATGCTCTCGGCCGAGCAGGCCGCGGAGCTCGTGGGGCACGCGGTGGGCGGGGTGTGCCCCTTCGGCGTGAACCCCGGCGTCGAGGTCTATCTCGACGAGTCGCTCCGGCGCTTCGAGACCGTGTGGCCCGCAGCGGGGAGCTCGAACTCCGCAGTTGAGCTCAGCTGCGACGAGCTCGAGCGCGTCTCTGGCTCCCTCGGATGGATTGACGTGGGCAAGGGCTGGAGGGCGGAGGAGTAGGCGCGCCCCGGTCCTCGGATTCTGGCTCCGGGGCCGTCGGGCTCCGGGTCCGCGTCTCCCGGTTCGCCAGGCGTACCTTGAGTTCGCCGGGCGTCGCCTCTGGCGTGCGCCGAATCCGTCCTGGGCGCGTGCGTTGCCGCGCGC
>CAZCTE010000129.1:2882-4508 GCA_964501395.1 uncultured Atopobium sp. | reverse complement strand
TGCCGCGTGCTGCGCCCCAACTCCAAGATCATCAACATCTGCGACATGCCGATCGACCTCATGGACAAGATGGCGCACATGTGCGGCATCAAGGACCGCCGCGAGCTCCAGTACAGCTACTACGGCCTCAACCACTACGGCTGGTTCACCGCGATCTACGACAAGGACGGCAACGACCTCATGCCGCAGATCAAGGAGCACATGGCCAAGAACGGCTACCTCGACGGCATCGCGCATGAGCCGGGCCAGGAGCAGCACATCGACGAGTCCTGGGTGCACACCTTTGGCAAGGCCAAGGACGTCTACGCCCTCGACCCCGAGACCATCCCCAACACCTACCTCAAGTACTACATCTTCCCGGACTACGTGGTTGAGACCTCCAACCCCGAGTACACCCGCGCCAACGAGGTCATGGACGGCCGCGAGAAGCGCGTCTTCGGCGCCTGCCGCGAGGTGATCGAGAAGGGCACGGCCGAGGGCTGCGGCTTCGAGGCGGACGCGCACGCGACCTACATCGTGGACCTCGCCTGCGCGCTGGCCGAGAACACCATGGAGCGCTTCCTGCTCATCGTGCCCAACGACGGCGCGGTCTCCAACTTCGACGAGACCGCCATGGTGGAGGTGCCCTGCATCGTGGGCAGGAACGGCTACGAGAAGATCTGCCAGGGCAAGGTCCCGCAGTGGCAGAAGGGCATGCTCGAGCAGCAGGTCTCCGTGGAGAAGCTCGTGGTGCAGGCCTGGATCGAGGGAAGCTACCAGAAGCTCTGGCAGGCGCTCTCGCTCTCCGCGACGGTGCCCTCCGCCAAGGTGGCCAAGCTCATCCTGGACGACCTCATCGAGGCCAACAAGGGCTACTGGCCCGAGCTCAAGTAGGTCGGGCGTGATGGCGCCGCCGGTGGTCCGGCGGCGCCCGGTGGGGCAGCGCCGGCCAAGGCAGGGCCGGCGGCCCACCGAACAAGGCGGCGGGCGTGCGGGCACGGGGCGCGCCCGCCGCGACACAGCACAAAACGAGACGGACACGAGGAGGGGCACGGCGATGGCAAAGCGGAGCAGGGCGGCCGAGGCGGCGCGGGGGACCAGGCTCGACCCGGACCGCGCGGCTCGAGGGCAGCCTGACGGCGCGGGCGCCTCGCTCGAGCGCGTGCGGCCAAGGACCAAGCGCGAGATGCTCACGATGCGCCTGTTCACCGTCATCACCGTGCTTCTCGTGGCGGTGCCCCTGGTGATGGTGGGCTACCTCTGGGCCATGGGCGGCGGCTCGCTCGAGGGGCTGGGGGACGCCATGGCCCAGGACCCCCAGACCACCGTCTCCTTCGTCTCCGCCATGTGCCAGGTGTTCGTGGCGTGGATTCTCGTCTACGTGCGACGCCGCTACGAGGAGGGCGACGGTGGCTACGCCGCGGCCAACCTCGTGGGTCTCGTCTGCGGCGAGGTCCTGCTCATGAACGCCGTGGGCGTGCTCGGCTGCGCCGTGCTCCTCTGGCGCGTCTGGCGCGGCGTCTCCGGCGAGCTCTCAGCCTGGTGGGGCGAGCGCGGTCTGGGAGGCAAGCTCCTCGACCTCTCCGGCTCCCTCGTCGTCTGCGTGATGGGCGCCATCTGCGCCTTCGCCACCTGGCGCGTAAGCGC
>CAZCTE010000129.1:0-2782 GCA_964501395.1 uncultured Atopobium sp. | reverse complement strand
GAAAGGGGACCGTGATGAAGAAGAGCCTGGTCGCACTGGCCTTGGGCGCGTTCATGCTGGGCTTTGCCGAGTTCGTGATGATGGGCATCCTGTCGGTCGTCGCGGACGGGGTGGGCGTGAGCGTGGCCTGGGCGGGCAACTTCATCACGGCCTACGCCGTGGGCGTGTGCCTGGGGGCGACGATCCTCGTGCTCGGGCGGCGCGTGCCGCCGCGGACGCTGCTGGTGGCCTTCATGGTCATCGGCGCCGTGGGAAACGCGCTCGCCGCGCTCTCGGGAACGCCCGGGCTCCTGCTGGTGGCGCGCGTCATCTCGGGCCTGCCGCACGGCGCCTACTTCGGCACGGCCACCCTCGCGGCCAAGACCCTGGCCGAGCCGGGGCGCGAGGGGCAGGCGGTCTCGACCATGGTGCTCGGGCAGACGGTGGCCAACACCCTCGGCGTCCCGGCGGGCACGCTGCTGGCCGGGGCCTTCTCGTGGCACGCGCCCTTTGTGTTCGCGGCGGCCTGCGCCGTGCTCGCCTGCGTGTGCATCCTGCGCTTTGTGCCTAAGCTCGACCCCATCCCCGACGCGGGGCTCGCGGGGCAGTTCGCGTTTCTGCGCGCGCCGGGGCCGTGGATCGTCATCGCCGCGGTGCTGCTGGGCAACACGGGCATCTTCTGCTGGTGGAGCTACGTGTCGCCCTGGCTCGTGTCGATCGGCGGCTTCTCCGATGCGGTCGTGCCCGCGCTGCTCGTGCTCGCCGGGGCCGGCATGGTCGTGGGGAGCGTCTGCGGCGGACGCGTGGCCGACGCGCGCACCCCGGGTGCCTCCGCGGCGGTCGGGCAGGTGGTCGGGGCGGCTGCGCTCCTGCTCATCGCCCTGGTGGGACGCGGGTCCGTGGCCTGCGCCGCGCTCATGTTCTGCTGCGCGCTGGGCCTCTTCTTCGTGTCGAGCCCGCAGCAGGTGCTCATGGTCGAGGTGGGGCAGGGAGGCGGCGAGCTCTTGGCCGGCGCCTGCGTGCAGATCGCCTTCAACGCGGGCAACGCCATAGGCGCGCAGGTGGGGCAGCTGGTGCTGAACGCCGGGGCCGCGTACAACTGGATCGGCCTGGCGGGCGTGCCCTTCTCGGTGGCCGCCGTGGCGCTGCTGGTCTTGTTCGCGCGGCGCTGCGAGGGCAGGTATCACCCGCAGGCCGCCAGGGCGTGACGTCCGCAGCGCGCTCGAGCTCGCCCATACAGGCCCGCAACCTGCGAACTTGCGCTGAGAAGACGTGTCCGCTTGCAGAATGTCCCTTGTTGGGGCGCCGCCCCTCGCGCATACTCGGAGGGGCAATCGGGCACCAGGGCCGGTGCCAAAAGAGCGGTTAAGCGGCGCCTCCCGCAGCGGGCGGGACGGGCCGTGCGAGGCGAAAGGGGCCACCATGGCATTTCCCGAAGGCTTCCTGTGGGGCGGCGCCACCGCCGCAAACCAGTGCGAGGGCGGCTACAACGAGGGCGGCCGCGGCCTTGCCAACGTCGACGTGACCCCGCACGGCCCCGAGCGCTACGCCGTGTGCTCCGGCAACCGCAAGATGCTGGACTTCGAGGACGGCTACTACTACCCCGCGCAGCAGGCCATCGACATGTACCACCACTACAAGGAGGACATCGCCCTCTTTGGCGAGATGGGCTTCAAGACCTACCGCCTGTCCATCGCGTGGACGCGCATCTTCCCCAACGGCGACGAGGACGAGCCCAACGAGGCCGGCCTGGCCTTCTACGAGGACCTCTTCCGCGAGTGTCGCAAGCACGGCATCGAGCCGCTCGTGACCATCACCCACTTCGACTGCCCCATCCACCTCATCAAGGAGTACGGCGGCTGGCGCAACCGCGAGCTCATCGACTTCTACAAGAAGCTCGTGACGGTGCTCTTCACCCGCTACAAGGGCCTGGTCAAGTACTGGCTCACCTTCAACGAGATCAACATGATCCTGCACCTGCCCTTCATGGGGGCCGGCCTGGTCTTTGAGGAGGGCGAGGACCGCGAGGCCGTGGAGTACCTGGCCGCGCACAACGAGCTCGTGGCGAGCGCCTGGGCCACCAAGATCGCCCACGAGATCGACCCCGAGATGAAGGTGGGCTGCATGCTCGCCGCCGGCACCTACTACCCCTACAGCTGCCGGCCCGAGGACGTGCGCGCCGCCCAGCTCGAGAACCAGAACAACTACTTCTTCGTCGACGTCCAGAGCCGCGGCCACTATCCGGCCTACGCCCTCAAGAGGCTCGAGCGCAAGGGCATCGACGTGGGCATGACCGAGGAGGACGAGAAGATCCTGGCCGAGAACACGGTGGACTTCATCTCGTTCAGCTACTACTCCACGCGCACGGCGGCGGCCCCCGACACCGAGGTCGAGAAGACCCAGGGCAACGCCTTCGCCGGCGCCAAGAACCCCTACCTCCGGCAGTCGCAGTGGGGCTGGGCCATCGACCCGCTGGGCTTCCGCATCACCATGAACGAGCTCTGGGACCGCTACCAGAAGCCGCTCTTCGTGGTCGAGAACGGCCTGGGCGCCAAGGACGTGGTGGAGGAGGACGGCTCCATCAACGACGACTACCGCATCGACTACCTGCGCCAGCACATCCAGGCCATGAAGGACGCCATCGATGAGGACGGAGTGGAGGTCCTGGGCTACACCACCTGGGGCCCCATCGACCTCGTCTCGGCGGGCACGGGCGAGATGTCCAAGCGCTACGGCTTCATCTACGTGGACCGCGACGACGCCGGCAACGGCACGCTCGCGCGCTCCCGCAAGAAGAGCTTCT
>CAZCTE010000128.1:0-4539 GCA_964501395.1 uncultured Atopobium sp. | reverse complement strand
GCGGCCCGTACCGCCTAGTGCACCTCCACGGTGGTGCCGAGGGTGTTGGCGGGGAGGACCTGGAGCCAGAAGTCCGGGCGCTCGGCGCGCAGGGCCGCCGCCACGCGCGCCGCGGCCTCGTCGCCGGCCGCGACGGCGAGCATCGTGGACCCGGAGCCGGAGATCATGTACGCGCACGCCCCCGCCGCGAGCGCCGCCTCCCGCAGGGGCTCGTAGTCGGGGATGAGGGGCGCGCGGTAGGGCTCGTGGAGCCTGTCGTGGCAGGCCGCGGACAGAAGCTCGGCGTCGCCCAGCTCGAGCGCCCGCACCACGGCAACGCAGCGACCCATCTGCCAGACGGCCGTCTCGCGCGAGACCTCGGCCGGAAGGACCCGCCGGGCGTCAGCGGTGCGCACCTCGTAGGGCGGCGCCACGGCTATGAAGCGGAGGTTCCCCGCAACGTCCATGCGCGTTGAGGTGGTCTTCTCGCCGTCCACGAAGGAGCTCACGAGGCCGCCCAGGAGCGCCGGCGCCACGTTGTCCGGGTGGCCCTCGATGGCCACGGCGAGCTCGAGCGCCCGCGCGCGGTCGAAGCCCTCGGGCGAGAGCGCCATGGCCGCGCCGATGCCCGCGATGACGCAGGCCGAGCTCGACCCCAGGCCGCCGGAGAGCGGGATGGGGGAGAGGATCGTGATGTGCAGCGGCTGCGCCTGCTGCCCCAGGCGCTCGCAGGCGTCGAGGTAGGAGGTCCAGACGAGGTTGTCCTCGCCGCGGAAGCGCGGCTCGCAGCCCTCCACCTCGAGGCGGTCGGCCGGCGTCATGAGGAAGGTGGCGGTGAGGTCGAGCGCGAGTCCCAGGCAGTCGAAGCCCACGCCCACGTTCGCGCTCGTGGCGGGGACGCGGACGATGACCATGGGCCGCTCGCGGCCGTCGGCGCCTATCACCGGAAGACCCTCCCGCAGGCGGCCTCCACGAAGGCGCCCATCTCCGCGCGGTCGCAGACGTCCGTGTGCAGGACCGCGGCCTCGCGCAGGCCGGAGAGCTGCGGCGGCGCCGCGGTGCCGGTGAGCGCGGAGAGGGCGTCCATGCAGGCGAAGCCGTCGAGGCCGTCGGTGTTCTCGCCCAGCGCGCCGAGCACGTCGGCGCAGAACTTGTAGGGGCTCGCCGTGGAGAGGCAGACGCGCTGCGTGCCGTCCGCGGGCACGGCGTCGAGGACGTGCTTGGCCACCGCGGTGTGCGGGTCTATGAGCACGCCCAGCTCGCGCCAGGTGTCCCGGATCGTGGCGCGGGTCTGGCCGTCGTCCGCCCGCCCGCAGGAGAAGGTCTCGCGGATCTTGTCCATCACGCGGTCGGGCACCGTGTAGAGGCCCTTCTCGGCAAGCTCGCCCATGAGGGAGGAGACGAGCTCGCAGTCCCCGTCGGAGGCGTAGTAGAGCAGCCGCTCCAGGTTTGAGGACACGAGGATGTCCATGGAGGGCGAGATGGTCTTGTGGAAGTCGCGCCGGCGGTCGTAGGTGCCGGTGGTGAGGAAGTCCGTGAGGACGTCGTTCTCGTTGGAGGCCACCACGAGCCGCCGCACGGGAAGGCCCAGCCGCTTGGCGAAGTAGCCGGCGAGAACGTCGCCGAAGTTGCCGGTGGGCACGCAGAAGGTGACCTCCTCGCCCGGGCGCACGGCCCTGCGGCGCACGAGCTGCGCGTAGGCGTCGAAGTAGTAGGTCACCTGCGGGGCGAGCCGCCCCACGTTGATGGAGTTCGCGCTCGAGAGCACCGCGCCCTCGCCCGCGAGCCGCTCGGCGAGCGCGCGGTCCGCGAAGATGCGCTTGACCTCGCCCTGGCAGTCGTCGAAGGTGCCGCGGACGGCGCACACGGCCACGTTGCCCCCGGCCTGGGTGGCCATCTGGAGGTGCTGGATGTCGGAGACCTTGCCGTGGGGGTAGAAGACGGTGACGCCCGTGCCCTCCACGCCGGAAAAGCCGTCGAGGGCGGCCTTGCCGGTGTCGCCCGAGGTGGCGGTGACGATCATGATGCGCCGGCCGTCGCCCGCCCGCGCAGCGCTCATGAGGCGGGGCAGCATCTGGAGGGCCACGTCCTTGAAGGCGCTCGTGGGCCCGTGGTAGAGCTCGAGCAGCCAGTCCGCGCCGAGCGGGGTCACCGGGCAGATGGCGGGCGTGTCCCACTGGGGGCCGTAGGCGCCCGCGACGCAGGAGGAGAGCTCGTCTTCCGCGTAGTCCGGAAGGAGCGTCCCCAGGACGAGCCGGGCCGTCTCGTGGAAGCCCTGGCCGCACACGACGTCGAGGGGGACCGGGGCCTCGCCGAGCGCGTCGCTCACGTAGAGGCCGCCGTCGGGCGCGATGCCCGCGAGGATAGCTTGCTTGCTTGTTACGGAATCGTGAGCAGAACGCGTACTGTGGTAGAACATGGCCACGGTTGCTCCTTGCGTCGGGGACATCCGCCCAGCCTTCCTGACGCAAGCATCATACGGCCGCAGGCCGCGCGCGCGGCCGTCTGACACAGACTCGAAAGATTGGACGCACATGAAGATCGCGCTTCTCGGCTACGGCACGGTGGGTCGCGGCGTGGACGAGATCGTCTCTGCGCGCGTGCCCCAGGTCGAGGTCTCTCGCATCCTGGAGCTCCCCGAGCATCTCACGGACCCGCGCATGACCTCGGACTACAAGGACATCCTCGAGGACGCCTCGGTTGAGCTCGTGGTTGAGTGCATGGGCGGCATCGAGCCCGCGCACACCTACATCATGGCGGCGCTGGCCGCGGGCAAGAGCGTGGTCACCTCCAACAAGGCGGTCGTGGCCGCGCACTTCGAGGAGTTCGCGTCCGCGGCGCGCGCCACGGGCGTGAGCCTCTACATCGAGGCGGCCGTGGGCGGCGGCATCCCGTGGATCGCGGGCATCGAGAAGGTCCGCCGCATAGACGAGGTCACGTCCTTCTCGGGCATCATGAACGGGACCACCAACTACATCGTGGACGCCATGCTCCGCGACGGGGCGGACTTCGGCGACGTCCTTGCCCGCGCGCAGGAGCTCGGCTACGCGGAGCGCAACCCCTCGGCGGACATCGACGGCGTGGACGTGCTCAACAAGACCATCATCACGGCCTCCGTGGCCTTTGACGTGGCGTGCGAGAAGGACCTGCCCACCTCGGGCATCCGCAACCTCCGCCTTGCCGACCTCGAGCTCTTCTCGGCGCACGGCCGCACCGTGAAGCTCCTGGGCCGGGGCCTGAGCGAGGGCGGGCGCTACGCCGCCGCGGTGGAGCCCGTGGCCGTGCCGGCCGAGTCGCTCGAGGCGAACGTCCCCTCCAACTTCAACCTCGTCACGCTCGACGCCACCACGGTGGGCGAGCTCAAGTTCTACGGCCAGGGGGCGGGGAGCCTCCCCACCGGCAACGCCATCGTCCAGGACGTGCTCGACTGCGCCACGGGCGCCCGCCGGCCCACGTACGACTTCAGCCGCGGGCTCGCGTACGACCCGTCGCTGCTGCGCGCGGACTACGTGTACCGCACCGCGGCGCGCGTGGGCGGCGACGAGTACGCGCCCGGCGCCGTGCTCGTGCGCGACCTCACCGCGCAGGCGGCCCGCGCGCTTCTCGACGAGGCGCTCCTCTCCGACCCGACCACGTTCATGGCGGCGCTCTCCTGACGGCAGCACCCCTCCGACGCGCCCGCCCGCTTGACGCGCCCGCCCGCCGCGGTCGTCCCCGGCCGGGCGCCGGCCCCGCGAGCCAGGGTCCAGCGACCCAGGAAGGCTAGGTTTCTCGAATGATCAAGATCTCCAAGTTCGGCGGCTCGTCCGTTGCCTCCGCCGAGCAGTTCCGCAAGGTCAAGGCCATTGTCGAGGCCGACAAGGACCGCCGCTTCGTGGTGGTGTCCGCCGTGGGCAAGCGCTTCCCCGGCGACAACAAGATCACCGACCTGCTGCTCCTCGTGAACGCGCACGTGCAGTACCACGTGGACTGCACCGGTCTTCTCGCCGACATCGAGCAGCGCTTCGTCGACATCGCAGACGAGCTGGGGCTCAGCTGGCCCGTGCACGAGAAGTTCGAGCTCTTTGCCAAGAACATCAAGAAGCACTCGCCCGAGTACATCGTGGCCCGCGGCGAGTGGTTCACCGCGCATCTCATGGCCGAGTACCTGGGCATGCCCTTCGTGGACGCCGCTGACGTGATCGTGTTCCACCACAACGGCCAGGTGGACATGGAGCGCACCGCGGCCCGCCTCAAGGACGTGATGGTGCGCCAGGGCTCCTTCGTGCTGCCGGGCTTCTACGGCGCCACCGTGGACGGCCAGATCAAGCTCTTCGAGCGCGGCGGCGGCGACATCACGGGCGCCATCCTCGCGCGCTGCGTGAACGCCGGCCTCTACGAGAACTGGACCGACGTCTCGGGCTTCCTCTCCGCCGACCCGCGCATCGTGGACCACCCGCGCTCCATCAAGCGCATCACCTTCGACGAGATGCGCGAGCTCTCCTACATGGGCGCCTCGGTCCTCCAGGAGGAGGCCATCTTCCCGGTGCGCGAGGTGAACATCCCCATCCAGATCAAGAA
>CAZCTE010000127.1:0-4558 GCA_964501395.1 uncultured Atopobium sp. | reverse complement strand
AATTAGGCGAACGGCGCGTCGCTAGAATGGGGAGGTCCGCAGCCTCCGGAGCCCGGCGCCCGGACGCGCCAGGGGAGAGGTTCCGAGCAAGGGGCCTGCCCCGATTGAGCCTGGCCCAAAAGAGGGGAGTCCACGCATGAGCTGGTACGAGCCGTCCTTTGTCTATCAGGTGTACCCGCTGGGTCTCACCGGGGCCCCGCACGAGAACGACGGCGTCCTCGAGCATCGCATCCTCCAGCTCGTCGACAACGGGTGGATTGACCACATGGCAAAGCTCGGCGCCACGTGCCTGCTGCTCAACCCGGTCTTTGAGTCGGACGCGCACGGCTACGACACGCGGGACTACACCAAGGTCGACTGCCGCCTGGGCACCAACGAGGACCTGCGCGCCGTTGTGGACGCCTGTCACGCCGCGGGCATAAGGGTGCTGCTCGACGGAGTCTTCAACCACGTGGGTCGTGGCTTCTGGGCCCTGCAGGACGTGCGTGAGCGCCGCGGCGAGAGCCCCTACGCCGAGTGGTTCGAGATCGACTGGAACGGCAACAACGAGTGGAACGACGGCTTCTCCTACACCTGCTGGGAGGGCGTGCCCTACCTCGTGAAGCTCAACCACTGGAGCCAGAGCCTCAACGACTACCTGGCCGACGTCATCCGCGGCTGGGTGCGCGAGTTCGACGTAGACGGCCTGCGCCTGGACGTGGCCTACTGCCTTGACCAGGGATTCCTTCGCTTCCTGCGGAACCTCGCCAACCAGATTGGCCAGGAGCGCGGCGAGAAGTTCGTGCTCGTGGGCGAGACCATGTTCGGCGACTACAACCAGTGGATGGGCGAGGACCTCTGCGACGCGGTCACCAACTACGAGGCCTACAAGGGCCTGTGGTCGTCCATGAACTCGGCCAACATGCACGAGATCGCCTACGCCCTGGAGCGCCAGAGCGGCAGCCAGCCCTGGGACCTCTACACCGGCCGCCACATGCTGGACTTCGTGGACAACCACGACGTGCCGCGCATTGCGACAAAGCTCGACGACAGGCGCCAGCTCGTGCCGCTCTACGGCCTGCTCTTTGGCATGTGCGGCGTCCCGAGCGTCTACTACGGCAGCGAGTGGGGCATCGAGGGCGAGCAGCGCTTCGGGGACCACGAGATCCGCCCCGCGCTGGACGCGCCCGAGTGGAACGAGCTCACGGACTGGATTGCCGCGCTCGCCAAGGCGCGCGCGGGCAGCGAGGCCCTGGTCTGGGGCGACTACGCGCAGCTTCAGTGCCAGCCGCTGCAGCTGGTGTTCCAGCGCCGCACCGAGAAGGAGCGCGTGATCGTGGCGATAAACGCGTCGGGCGAGCCCGCGACGGTGCACTTCGACGCCCAGTGCGGCCGCGCGGTGGACCTCATCACCGGCGAGCCCCACGACTTCGGCGGCGGCTCCGACCTCAAGCCCTACTCGGCCGCCTACTGGCTCTGCGAGCGATAGGGGAGCGGCGTCAGGCTCTGAGGGGGAGCCGCGGCCCGAGGTGAGCTGCGCCCTGAGATGAGTTACAACCCGCCCCACGTCGCCAAGGCGACCCACCCTCGACAACGAAAGGCCCCGCAGGGCTTCCGAAGGATGTTTCTCGAAGAGCACATCCGGAGGAAGCCCTGCGGGGCCGTTGGTGCAGCTGGGTTTGCCGCTACTGCACCTGTGCCACCATCGCCACGTTCGTCGACGTGGTGTAGTCGCCCATGCGCGGCGAGGTCTGCGGGTCGCCGGCGGTGATGACCACAAGGTCGCCGGTGTCCACGAGCTTGTGGTTCTTGGCCGTGGTCAGCGCGTTGTAGAGCGTGCCGGAGAGCGACCCCTGCTCGGTGGTGCGGTACGCGTAGACGCCCCAGTAGAAGCAGGTGCGACGGATGGTCTGCTCGTTGGGGGAGGTGGCGTAGAGCGGCACCCTCGGGCGGAAGGTGGAGATGAGGCGCGCGGAGCGGCCGGAGTTGGTGGGGGCCAGGATGCACTTGGCGTTCACGCGGTCGGCCATCTCCAGGGCGGCGAAGCCGGTGGCGCCGCTCACGTTGCGCATGCCGCCGCGCTCGTGGTAGGTCTTGCGCTCGGGCAGGTACTTCTCGGTCTCCTTGCAGATGTCCGACATGGTCTTGACGGCCTCGATCGGGTACTTGCCCGCCGCGGTCTCGCCGGAGAGCATGACGCAGTCGGTGCCGTCGTAGATGGCGTTGGCGACGTCGGTGACCTCGGCGCGCGTGGGGCGCGGGTTGCGCTGCATGGAGTCGAGCATCTGCGTGGCGGTGATGACGGGCTTGTAGTGCTCGTTGCACTTGCGGATGATGGTCTTCTGGATGTGCGGGACCTGTGCGGCGGAGACCTCAACGCCCAGGTCGCCGCGGGCAACCATGCAGCCGTCGGCGGCCTCGAGGATCTCGTCGAAGTTCTTGACGCCAAGGGCGCTCTCGATCTTGGGGAAGATGAGGACGTCGGACCTGCCCATCTCCAGGCAGATGTTGCGGATCTGCTGCACGGCCGCGCCGTCGCGGATGAAGGAGGCGGCGATTGCGTCAATGCCCAGCTCGCAGCCGAACATGATGTCCGCGCGGTCCTGGGCGGTGACGGACGGCAGGTTGATGTTGAGGTTGGGGAAGTTCACGCCCTTGTGCTCGCCCAGCTCGCCGCCGTTGACGATGTGGCAGGTGATGTCGGTGCCCTCGACGCTCTTGACCTCGAGCTCCAGCAGGCCGTCGTCGATGAGGATGACGGTGCCCTCCTCCACCTCGTTGGGGAGGTTCTTGTAGTCAAGCGAGAAGCGCTCGGCGGTGCCCTCAACGTCGTCATCGGTGGTGATGACGCAGGTGCCGCCGGTCTCCAGC
This sequence comes from uncultured Atopobium sp., assembly GCA_964501395.1. Taxonomy (GTDB): domain Bacteria; phylum Actinomycetota; class Coriobacteriia; order Coriobacteriales; family Atopobiaceae; genus Thermophilibacter. The sequence goes on along the minus strand of CAZCTE010000127.1, from coordinate 1,708 downwards.
ATGACCTTCTGGCCGTCCTTGAGGTTGCCGGTGCGGACCTCGGGGCCCTTGGTGTCGAGCAGGATGGCCACCGGGATGCTGAGCTCCTGGGAGAGCGCGCGGACGCGCTCGATGTTCTTGCGGTGATACTCGTGGCTGCCGTGGGAGAAGTTGAAGCGCGCGACGTTCATGCCGTGGAGGATGAGCTGGCGCAGCGTCTCCTCGTCCTCGACGGCCGGTCCCATCGTGCAGACGATCTTGGTCTTCTTCTTGGCGGGGATGGTGGTGGATGCGTTGGGAGCCATCAGTACCCTTTCTTGTTGTCTCCTGCTCGTGCGTCTCGATAGCATCAGCGGGGTCGGCGGACCACGCTGCGGTCGATGAGGTTGGGCCGTTGGCGCATGCCAGCGGCGAGAATACCGTGCATCAGTGTAGCGCAGGACAGACCCCAGGAATCCGCACGCAGGCCGAAAAACACTTGCGGTCTGGGTCGTTTTCTGTAACCTAGCGCGTTCCCGCACGGCTTGCGGGCGTGCCTTGCGGCGCCCGGGCGCTGCGGGTGGCTCCACGGCCGCCCCTCTCGCCCCTGCGCCCACGGTTCGTGCTCACGCGGCCACGGTTCGCGCCCCCTCGCGGCCGCCGTTCTCGCCGTACAGAAGTTGCGCGCAGAGTCCAAATCTCGCGCTTCTCGCAACGTTAGTAAGCTATATTTGAATAGTTTTATCCCATGCGCTCGGCATGGCAGCCTTGATGAGCCCTTGCCCCTCTCCTGGGGAATTATGATCGGGAATCAATCTGCCGGGCGCCGACTTCCCAGGAGGGGAACCGAATGAAGGAGTACCTACAGTCCAAGGAAGAGGTGCTAGATGAGCTGTCCTCCAACGAGGAGAGCGGTCTCACCTCGGGCGAGGCGTCGTCTCGCCTAGCCCAGCACGGGCGCAACGAGCTGGAGAAGGAGGAGAAGACCCCGCTCTGGAAGCGCTTCTTCGAGCAGATGGCCGACCCCATGGTCATCATGCTCATCGTGGCCGCGGCCATCTCCGCCATCACCGGCACCATCCAGGGCGAGCCCGAGTGGGCCGACGTCATCATCATCCTCGCGGTGGTGATCATCAACTCCGTGCTCGGCGTGGTCCAGGAGGCCAAGTCCGAGCAGGCGCTCGAGGCGCTGCAGGAGATGAGCGCCGCCCAGTCCAAGGTCATTCGCGACGGCAAGCTGGTGCACCTGCCTTCCGCCGAGCTCGTCCCCGGTGACGTCGTGGTTCTCGAGGCCGGCGACTCCGTGCCCGCGGACTGCCGCGTCATCGAGAGCGCAACCATGAAGATCGAGGAGGCCGCCCTCACCGGCGAGTCCGTCCCCGTTGAGAAGCACGCCAACGTCATCGCCCTCACCGGCGAGGACGACGTGCCCCTGGGCGATCGCAAGAACATGTGCTACATGGGCTCCACCGTGGTCTACGGCCGCGGCAAGGCCGTGGTGGTGGCCACCGGCATGAAGACCGAGATGGGCAAGATCGCCGACGCCCTCACCACCGCCAAGAAGGAGCTCACCCCGCTCCAGGTCAAGCTCAACGAGCTCTCCGGCATCCTCACCAAGCTGGTCCTGGCCATCTGCGTGATCATCTTTGCCGTGGACCTCGTCCGTCACTACGGCGAGCTGGGCAGCAACCCCGAGATGATCCTCGACACGTTCATGGTGGCCGTGTCCCTGGCCGTGGCCGCCATCCCC
>CAZCTE010000126.1:0-4585 GCA_964501395.1 uncultured Atopobium sp. | reverse complement strand
CCCGCGCATCTCACCGGTGTCCGTGGATTCCTCGAGAAGCTCCCGTCCGCCTGAGCGCTCGGTCATGATGATTGCGTGCATGACGATGTTGTTGAGGCCGTAGTCGTTGTACGTCCGCCCCTGCTCGTCCAGGGCCTCCTCCACGAGACGCGCCACGACGGTGGAATCGTAGGGCCGGCTGAGCAGACTGCCCCGCGTGAACTCGAGAAAGTCTTGGGAGCTCTCCGTTGAGAGGAGATGCGCCATGAGATGGCGTTTGTCGAGCTCGGAGCCGACGAGCGAGAGCCTCCCTCGGCCCATGTCGATTCCGAGGCCGAAGGGCTCCACCGCCGCGCGAGCCTCGCGCAGGGCGCGGGTGAGCGTCGAGTCCGAGACGTTGAGCTCGTCGGCGAGGTCATAGGCCCCGACGGGCTTGTCCGCGGCGATGAGGCGTCCGATGAGCTGGGTGGAGAGGTCGCCGACCTGGTTGCGAGAAAGGGGGCGGGCGGCTGCCCGCGCGAGCCGGTAGCCCTGCGGCGAGGACTCGACGAGCGGGGCCTCGCCGTTCGATTTCCGGTTGAGACGCGCCACGTAGTTGCGGACGGAGCGCGTGGTGACACCGAGCACGCGGGCGAGGTCGGCGGCGTTCGTCCACGCGTCAGGTGACAGCGCGTCGAGGAGGCGCCGCTCGTTGTCAGCCATCTTCGTGCCTCTTTCTCCATGTGACTCGCCAGATGGTAAGGCCGGGTGCCGCCCTGGGCCAAGTCAGCTTCGTTCCGCGGGCCGGAAGCCGCGGCGCCCTCCGGCATGTTCCTCCGGGCGGAACAAAGCTGACTGGAGCGCTCCGTCCGGGCGTGGGAAAACTATGGCAGGGTACCTCGCGGGTCGGGCCCGCGCCGCGAGGCGAGGTTCGGGGCGCGGATCGCCCCACGATGAAAGGAGCACCGCATGGCTCACAATGTCCTTCTTGTCTGCGGATCCGGAGCGAGCAGCGGCTTCATGGCCGTCAACATCCGCAAGGCGGCCAAGAAGCGCGGCCTTGAGATCGGCGTCACCGCGCGCAGCGAGGCCGAGATCCCCAACTACATCGATGACGTAGACACCATCATGGTTGGACCGCACCTCAAGTACCTCGTCGAGGAGATCAACGAGAAGTACGCTGACAAGAACGTCACTGTGTTTCTCATGAAGCCGTCCTATTACTCGATGCTCAACGGCGAGGCCGCCCTCGACGACATGCTCGAGCACCTCGGCGAGAAGTAGGGAGGGCGTCGTGAACAAGCTCATCTCCTGGCTCGAGGGCAGCTTCGCCCCCAAGATGAACAAGATCGTCCAGAACGCCTACATCTCCTCGATCAAGAACTCCGTGATGCAGGCCCTGCCGCTGATCTTCCTCGGCTCGGTCTTCTCGCTGCTCACCATCCCCGAGAACTACCTCGACTGGTGGCCCAACTTCTGGGTGCCCCAGGGATGGACGTTCGGCCTGGTCTCGCTCATTGTGGCCTTCCTCATCCCGTTCAACCTGCTCGAGATGAAAGGGCTGCACAAATCTCGCATCAACGGCGGCATTGCGGGCATCATCCTGTTCCTGATGTCGATTAATACCCAGTTCGTGGCCGACCAGACCGCCGCGCTCGTCACCGGTGAGATCGCGTTCGCGCGAATCTCGTCGATCGGCGGCATGGGCGCGGGCGGCATGTTCGTGGCCATCGTCATGGGGCTGATCGCCGGCTGGTTCATGAATCTGTTCGGCAAGTTCTCGTTCTTCAGCGAGGACTCGGTGATGCCCGACTTCGTGAAGGCGTGGTTCGACTCCATGCTGCCGATTGGCATCCTCGTGGTCGTCGCCTGGCTCCTTACCGATTCGGAGTTTCTGGGCCTCAACCTCTACCAGATTATCGTCAATCTGTTCATGCCGCTACAGAACATCGCCAACACCCCGTTCGGCTTCGTGTTCATCCTGTTCTGCTACTGCTTCCTGTACTCTATGGGCATCTCCTCGTGGGTCCTCACCCCGATCGTCACGCCGATCCTGCTCGCCAACGCCGAGAACAACATCGCCCTGGCCCAGGCTGGCGAGGCCACGGCGGCCAACCTCGCGCTCTTCACGGACGCAACGGTCTACTCAGGCTATCTGTGGATCGGGGGCATCGGCTGCACCATGTCGCTCGTGCTCATGATGTCCTTCATGGCCAAGTCCGCCCAGCTCAAGGGTCTCGGCCGGGCCTGCATCGTTCCGGCTATCTTCAATATCAACGAGCCCGTCGTCTTCGGTGTGGTGGCGTGGAATCCCGTCATGATGATTCCGATGTGGCTCAACTCCATCATCCTGCCGCTCGTGGTCTACCTGTTCACCAAGGTGATTCCCCTGGCTCCCGTTCCGGACATGCTGTTCAACATGTGGTACTGCCCGTTCCCCATCGCGACGTGGCTCACCACTGGTTCGGTCATGGGCATCCTGCTGATGCTCATCATCTTCATCCTCTCGTGGCTCATCTGGATGCCGTTCTTCAAGATCTATGACAAGCAGCTCGCCCAGCGGGAGGCCGAGGAGGCCGCCGCGGAGTAGGACCCGACAGTGTCCGCTTTCACCGGGGGTCCCGGTCGCCGACGCGGTCGGGACCCCCTCATCATGAGAAAGGAAGCCAATCATGGCCGACGCCAATGAAGTCCTCGACGACGAGGAAATGGACGGGACCACGCAGGATGCCATGCAGATCATCCTGCATGCCGGTGACGCCCGCGCCGAGTTGAAGAAGGCCTACGAGTGCGTGTCCGCCGGCGATATCGAGGGCGCCCGCGATGCCATCGCCGCCGCCGATGAGAAGATCGTGCAGGCCCACCACATCCAGACCGAGGACATCCAGGCTGCGATCCGTGGCGAGAAGCAGGACTACAGCCTGCTGTTCGCCCATGCCCAGGATACCCTCATGACCATCTACAGCGAGATTATCGTCGCCAAGCAGCTCATCAAGGTCTTTGAGTCCTATGAGCGCCGTATCTCCGCCCTTGAACAGCGTCTTTCGGATGCGGCGGAGTAGCGCGGACGCCAGAGAGGAGCGTGACATGTCCAACAAGCCCGCCGTGCCGACCGGCTTTCCCGAGGGGTTCCTGTGGGGCGGGGCCGTGGCCGCCAACCAGTGCGAGGGCGCTTGGGACATTGGGGGCAAAGGCCCTTGCCTGGCCGACATCAACGAGTTCGTCAACGACGTCCCCGTTGACCAGAAGTACAATGGCGAGGAGACCACGGCCCATGTCCGCGAGCTCCTGGCCTCGAGCGATAAGATTTTTCCCAAGCGTCACGGCATCGATTTCTACCACACCTACGAGCAAGACCTCGCCCTTCTCGCCGAGCTGGGCCTCAAGACTTTCCGCACATCCATCAACTGGGCGCGCATCTTCCCCAACGGCGATGACGCCGAGCCCAACGAGGAGGGCCTCGCCTATTACAATCGGCTCATCGACGCGATTCACGCCAACGGCATGGAGCCGATGATTACCTGCCTGCATTATGAGATGCCCATCGCATTGACGTTGAATTACAACGGTTGGTATTCGCGTGAGGTAATCGACCTCTTTGAGCGCTACTGCAAGGTCATTCTCGACCGCTATCACGACCGCGTGAAGCTGTGGATTCCGCTCAACCAGATCAACCTGGTGTCGGTGGAGTCCTACAACGCGCTCGGAATCTGCGCCGACAGGGTGGACGACCTGCTGGAGGCGAAGTACCAGGCGCTGCACAACCAGATGGTGGCGAGTGCGCGCGTATGCCGCTACGCGCACGAGGCTTATCCGGACGTGCAGGTGGGCATGATGCTGTGCGGAGGTCCTGCCTACCCCGCCAGCCCCAAGCCAGAGGACGTTCTGGCCTGCATGCGCCACAACCAGACGGACTATTTCTTTGGCGACGTGATGCTGCGTGGCGAGTATCCCGGCTATATGCTTCGCTTTTTTGAGGACAACGGCATCGATGTGCGCTTTGGAGAGCACGACCTGGAGGATCTGCGCAACACGGCCGACTTCATGTCCTTCTCGTACTACTACACGAGCGTCTGCGACGCAGCGAGCTTTGCCGACGGCAACTCCGACCGCTCCAACGAGCAGCTGCCGGCCAACCCCTGGGGTTGGAGCATCGACCCGCTGGGCCTGCGCACTACGCTCAACGAGTTCTATGACCGCTGGCGCAAGCCGATTTACATCACCGAGAACGGCATCGGGGCCTATGACAAGCTCGAGGCGGATGGGACGGTGCACGACCCGTACCGCGTGGACTACTTCCGCGCGCACATCGAGCAGATGCGTGAGGCCGTCCGTGACGGCGTTGACCTGCGCGGCTACTACGCGTGGGGTCCGATTGACATCGTGAGCTGCTCGTCTTCAGAGATGAGCAAGCGCTACGGCTTCATCTACGTTGATCTGGACGATTACGGTTATGGCTCCGGTAAGCGCTTCAAGAAGGACAGCTTCTCCTGGTATCAGCGCGTTATCGAGACCAACGGCGCAGAGCTCTAGTTTCACGCGGATAGCGGGGATGCGGGCCGCCCGGTCTAGCGCCGGACGGCCCGCTGCTTTTGTGGCTGCACTTGTTGCCGCGCGGCGGTTTTGT
>CAZCTE010000125.1:1862-4594 GCA_964501395.1 uncultured Atopobium sp. | reverse complement strand
CGCGTCACCCGGCCAGGCCCTCCCAGCCGTCGATGCAGGCGTCCGCCTCGCGCATAAGGTCGTCCCACGGCTGGCGCGGGTCCTCGCTGCGCACGGCCACGGCGCGCATCCCGGCACGCCGGGCGGAGAGGACGCCGGGCAGGATGTCCTCGAAGACCACGCAGCCCGCAGGGTCCGCTCCCAGTCGGCGGGCCGCCTCGAGGTAGATGTCCGGGTGGTCCTTGCCGTGCGCGACCTCGCAGCCAAAGACCGTCGCGTCAAAGAGCTCGTCCGCGTCCACGTGGCGCATGGCGTGCAGGACCTCGGGGTCGTTGGTGGTCGCGAGCGCCACCGGCACGCCGGCCGCGCGGAGCGCCCGAAGGTACGCCTCGGCACCCGGCCTCAGCCGCGCCTCCGCCCGATAGAGGGCCGAGCCCACGCGGCCCCACTCGTCCACGATGTCCTCGGGCGCCTCGCGCAGGCGGTAGCGCTCGATGCACCACCGCGCGCCCGCGGCAAAGCCGAGCGTGGCCAGCGTCGCGGAGGCGCTCTCGTCGAACTCGAGCCCGCGCGACGAGAAGAAGATCTCGTCGACGCGCCGCCAGAGGCGCCAGGTCTCGGAGAGGGTGCCGTCGAAGTCGAAGATGGCTGCCGAGAAGGACGGCGGCCAGAGGACGGGCGCCGCGGCCGGGGCGCCATCCGTGGGGCCGGGCGCGGCGGCGGGCGCGATGGGGTTGTCCGGCGTGCCGCCGGGCTTCTCGCTCATCGATCCGGCTCGCCCTCGATCGAGCGGTAGACGCCGAAGAGGACGTCGTCGCGGGTGAGCGCGCAGAGGTCGCGCACGAGGTCGCGCGCGGCGGGGAAGATGCCCGCGTTGGTGGCGGCGCGCGCGGCGTCCAGGAGGGCCGCACCAACCTCATCGGTGGGCGCGAGCGGGACGCCGGCGCCGCGCAGGGTCGCGTCCACCTGCTCGGGATCGAGCGAGCCGCCCGCGGAGACGCCCACGCTCTCCATGAGGGCCGCCGCGGCGAGCCCCGCCACGAGGGCGGGAGTCCCCAGGTAGCGGGTGGCCTTCTGGTGGCAGGCCTGCGCAACGAGCACGCGGCCGCGCCGCCACTGGAGCTGGGCCATCGCCAGGTAGCCGGCGCCCAGGCCCATGGGGTCGTGCGCGAGCGAGAGGAGCCGCGCGAGCTCCTGCTCCGCCCCGGCCACGTCGTCGGCGACCTCGAGGCACTGCGCCAGGTTGGAGCTCGCCTGCGAGGAGAGCGGGGCGAGCTCGGCGGCCCGCCGCGCGTGCGCCACGGCGTCGTCCGTCCGCTCGAGCGCGAGGGCGGCCGCCGCGGCGAGCGTGTGGGCCTCGAGGTAGGCACCCGGCACGAGCCTGCAGGTCTCGTCCGGGCGGGCGAGCAGGCGGTTGTAGAGCGCCCGCTCCGCGTACGAGTCGAAGGAGCGCCAGGTCACGTTGTCCGCGTCGTCGTAGGTGCCGAGGCCGTCCACGGGCAGAAGCGCCCCCTCCACGGCCTCGAGCGCCGCCTCGGGGTCGCGCTCCGCGAGGGCGGACTTGGCGTGCGAGCAGGCCCGCGCGAGGTCGGAGCCGCTCACGAAGGCCTCCTCGATGGCCAGCGGGTCATCCTCGAGCTCGCCGTCCACGAGCAGCCCGGCGCAGCGGCGGGCTGCCTCGAGCACGTCGTCGTGGCCGTCGGCGCGCGCGGCGGAGAGCAGCTGCCGCACGTTGTTCTCGGTGGAGCCGCCGAGCTTGCGCACCAGGTCGGAGGCCATGCGGCGCCGGCGGGCCTGCTCGTCGACGGCGAGGCCGTCCGCGCGGGCGCAGCCCAGGGCCTCGGCCGCCGTGGCGCCCAGCACGCGCTCGGAGAGCTCCGGCGGGTCGTAGCGCCCGGGCGGGCAGAGCCGCTCGTCCTCGAGCGAGAAGGTCTGGCGGACCGGCGCCAGCGCCCCGTCCGCCTCGACGTCCAGGGCAAAGCCGGCCCGCCGCAGCGCGGCCAGGGCGTCGAAGGAGCCCGCGGGGTCCACGCCGTCGAGCTGGCTGCGCCGGAGGGCGCCCGAGTAGTAGCAGGCGTGGTCTGAGGGGGTGTCCACCACGCCCGCGACCCACACCTCGGAGAGCTGCGGCGCCACGCGGAAGGCGTAGGCAGCCACGAGCACGGCCAGCCGCGCGTTGTAGTCCGCCGCGGCGCGCCGGCGCATCTCCGTGGTGGCGGCCACCACGCCGAGCCCGTCCACGTAGCAGGTGGCGGCCCAGACCTCCGCGGGCACGAGGTCGAGCTCGAAGGCGGCCAGGCCCCGCGCCACGTTCACGCGGAAGCTCGCCGTGAGGCGGTGGGGGAGGCGGAAGGACTCGACGCCAAAGGAGAGCGCCCGCCGGACGTCCCACTCGCCGAGCGCCGGAGCCTTGGCGCGCGATGCCACGTCGGCCACCTGGGCGGTCACCGAGCGCGTCACGCGCTGCTCGGCCCGGACCACGTCCTCGAGCGAGGCGTCGTTGGGCTCAGGCAGCACTCGGCTGGCGAGAAGCGCGGCGTTGAGGGCGGCCTCGATTCTGAGGACGCGCAGGAAGGCGAGGTAGGCGACGTGCTGCTCGTCCAGGCGCAGGTAGAAGAGGCCGGAGGTGCGGGGGCGGATCACGTGGACGCCCGGGAGCTCCACGTCCGTCTCGAGAAGCCCGGCCTCCACGAGCCGGGTGGCCAGATGGAGCTCGAGGGGGCTCGGCGGGAGGACGCTGGGGGCGTCGTCGG
>CAZCTE010000125.1:0-1762 GCA_964501395.1 uncultured Atopobium sp. | reverse complement strand
CCGCGTCCGCGCGGGCCCGCACGTCCACCACGAGCCCGGAGAGCAGCGCCATCGGGTCGGGCGAGGTCACGAGGGAGCGGGAGAGCGCCTCGACGTCGAGGACCGTGGTGTTGCCGTCCGCGGACGCGCGGGTGGCGTTCGTCACGTCCGGCAGGGGCTGCTCGTCGTCGCCCACGTTCACGAGCGCCGCGAAGAGCCGGCCCAGCCTGCCGCGCCGGTTATGCGCGTCTCGCTCGCTTCGCTCGTCACGCTCGCCCTGCTCGTCCGCCATGGCACCTCCCCCGTTCGTCTCGGCGTCTTTTCCTGCCTGCTGGCCGCCCGCCGCGTGGCCGCCGCCCGCCGCGAGCCAACCCTCCGTCGGCCCTGCTCACTCCTCCCCGTGATGCTCCCGGCAGCCGTCGAGCACGCTCTCCTGCGAACTCACGCGCCGGATGAAGAGGCCGCTTTTGAGCTTGGGCTCAAACCACGTGGACTTGGGCGGCATGAGCAGGTCCGCGTCCGCCACGTCCATGAGCTCGTCGAGCGAGGTGGGAAAGAGCGTGAAGCCCACGCCCTGCTCGCCGGCGCGCCGCTCGACCTCGGCCGCCGCGTCGCCGCCGCCCACAAAGGCCATGCGCGGGTCCTCGCGCGGGTCGCCCACGCCCAGGACGGGCCCGAGCACCTGATCCTGCAGCAGGGAGACATCGAGCGAGCCCACCGGGTCCTGGGGCCGCGCGCCCACGTAGGCGAGCTCGCGCCAGGCACCGAAGGCGTACATGCCCATGCGTCCGCGCGCCGCGGGCTCCACCGGCCCCGCCACGCGCGGGCCCACTGAGAAGCCGGCCTGACGCAGGGCCTCCACCAGCTCCTCCTCGTCGAGGCCGCGCGTGTCCGCGACCACGCGGTCGTACGGCAGGACGGTGAGCTGGCTTGCGGGGAAGAGGGCGCAGAGCAGGTAGTTGTAGGCCTCCTCCCCGGTGTAGTGGGGTCCGGCCGCGGTCCTCATGTGCTGGCAGAAGCGCAGGGCCGCCGCGGCTCGATGGTGGCCGTCGGCAATGTAGGCGCGCGGCACGTACTCGAACATCATGCGAAGGGACTCCACCGCCGCCGTGCGCGAGACCCGCCAGACGGTGTGGCGCACGCCGTCCGCGTCCGTGAAGCTCAGGAGCGGCTCGCCGGTCATGGCTGCCTCCACCAGGGCCTCGAGCACGGGGTTGTTCCGGTACGCGAGGAAGACGGGGCCCGTCTGGCAGCCCGTGGCCTCGATGTGACGGGTGCGGTCGGTCTCCTTGCTGCGGCGCGTGAGCTCGTGGCGGCGGACGATTCCGTTGCTGAGGTCGTCGAGGGCGCAGGCGGCCACCACGCCCGTCTGGGCGCGGCCGTTGCGCACGAGGCGGTAGAGGTAGAAGCAGGGGGTCCCGTCGCGCAGGAGCGTGCCGTTGGCCACGCGCTCGGCGAGAAGGTCGTGGGCGCGCTGGTAGACGTCATCGGCGTACATGTCGTGCTCGGGCGGGAAGGTGGACTCCGGGCGCTCTATGGCGAGGAAGGAGGATGGGTGCTCCGCGACGTAGGCCGCGGCCCCGGCGCGGTCGAAGACGTCGTAGGGCGGCGAGGCGAACTCCGCGGCGGCCTCCGGACGCGGGCGGTAGCAGGTGATGGGCTCGACGCGCATGATTTCCCCGATTCCCTCCTGAGGGCCAGTACCTGAAGGTCATGGTAGGGGCTATGATACTCCGTCCGGTGCTCGGGGCGCGTCTTATGGGTGTCCAATCCCGGGTCCCGG
>CAZCTE010000124.1:0-4599 GCA_964501395.1 uncultured Atopobium sp. | reverse complement strand
TGGCGACGGAGACGCCGTCGTTGGTGATGGTGGGGGCGCCGTAGGAGCGCTGGAGGGCGACGTAGCGGCCCTTCGGGCCCATGGTGGTGGTCACGGCGTCAGCGAGGGTGTTCACGCCCTTGGCGAGCTTGGCACGAGCGTCGGTGCCGAAATAGATGTCCTTAGCCATTTCTTCTTTGTCCCTTCAAGAGATTGGTGCGCAGTCCCGGCTAGTCCTCGATGATGGCGTAGATGTCATCGGCGCGAAGGAGCAGGTAGTCCTCGCCGTCGATCTTGACCTCGTTGCCGCCGAACTTGCCATAGAAGACCTGGTCCCCAGCATGCACGTCAAGCGCGATGCGCTCGCCCTTGTCGTTAAGCTTGCCGGCGCCGACGGCGATGACCTCGCCGCGCTGCGGCTTCTCCTGTGCGCCACTCGAGATGTACAGGCCCGTCGAGGTCTTCTCCTCCTTGGGCGCGGGCTTCACGAGGACGCGGTCTCCCAACGGCTTCAGAGTCATGTTCAAGAACCTCCTTCTGAGGCGCCCGTGAGGGCGCACGACGCGGCGCTAGCTCCCTGCACCGCCCTAGCCAACGTTCAGAATAATACCCAGCCGAACGAACTTATACCATCTCGCGTGAAAAAATCTTAGTCGAGCCACTTAGATTTTATGAGGGCCCAAAGGTACGTGATTGATGCGGGCCATGGTAAGCTAATCCTAAGGTTTCCGACGGGAGGAGACGCCATGCTCGCCCGCACTGCTCGCGCCATGCGCATCATCGCTGTTCTCGCCGTCCTTGTGCTGCTCGCCGCGTGCTCGACCACCACGTCCGCGGAGACCGGGGCGGATGGCTCGACCCAAGACCAAGGCCAGGCCAGCGGCGCCACGGCGGACGAGTTCGTGAGCACCGCGCTCGTGGCGGTGCTCGATGACGGCGAGGTCCTCTTCATAGACCAGCAGACCGAGGCGCCTTACTATCCCACGCTCCCCGAGGGGCAGGTGTTCGGCACGGACGGCGAGCGGCTGGGTGACGGCGAGCTGGCATCCGGCAACGTGGTGCGTGTCACCGGCAACGGCATCATGCTCGAGTCCTACCCCGGGCAGTACCCCGGCATCACCAAGGTTGAGGTCACGGATGAGGGCACGCCCGAGAGCCTTGAGCCCTACCGGACCCTCCTGGCAGAGCTCGTCGTCGAGAGGGACCCCTCCGAGCCGCCCAGCGCCACGGTGAGGTGGCGCACCGACAGCGTCACATCGGCGCTCTTCCCTATTACCTGCGGCTTCACCTGGTCCTTCGAGCAGGGCGGCCAGACCGTGACGACCATTGCCGACGCGATGCATCCCACGCAGATCGACGCGAATGACCTGCCCGGCATGACCGTGGCCGAGACGACCGAGGTCAGCGTGAGCTTTGGCGAGCCGGCTGTCTCGGCGCAGGTCGAGCGCTGGTCCGAGAGCGACATCTCCGCGGCGGCCGAGAAGGCGGGGTCGATCCAGTCCGTCAACCCCGATGACCTCGCCTCGGACGCGGTCGAGGTCACCGTAACCGATGACGGCACGCTGGAGCTCGTCGCGGAGCCCGGGTACCGCTACGCCCTCACCGTCACCTTCGAGGCGGGGACCGTGACCTACGTCTTCACCTCAGGAGGGGCATAGCGCGTCCCCGCGGGCAACCCGAGAGCGTCACTCCGTCTCGAGCGTCGCGACGAGGCGACCGTCCGTGACGGTGAGGCGCGCCGGCCCCTCGACCCGCAGGACGGCGAGTGCCTCGCCATAGTAGGTCTGCGTCTCGCCCGTGACGAAGCTGCCCTCGTTGTAGGGGGAGGCGCAACCAAACCCCAGCAGGGTCGCGCCATCGACTTTTGCCCGAAGCGTCCCTCGCTCGAGCGGCCTGGTCGCGCCGTTCTCGTCTGTGTAGCGCACCCGCACGAAGCGCAGCCCGTCGTGTGAGCCGGCAAACTCCACCTCCGCGCGCAGCTCGGTCGCTCCCGACGCGCTCGTGAGCGAGCGGCGCCCCAGCACGCGCCCGCGCCCGTCAAGCGCCACGGCCTCAAGGACCCCCGGCTCAAACACGCAGCTCATGCGCGCCACGAGGTCTCGCCCCACGCGCCGGCGCGCCACCTCGCGCCCGTTGAGCAGCAGCACGACCCGCGCCGCGCGGGCATAGACCTCCACGTTGGCGACACGTCCCTCGCAGCCCTCCCAGCTCCAGGAGTCGATGGCATTGGACATCTTCCACGCGCTCGGCGAGTGGCGCTCGCCCGTATGGTTCACGGGGCAGACCGCCAGATAGGGACCGGTCTCACCACCCAAGGCCACGCGGGTGTAGAGCGCCTCGGCGAGCGGACGACCCGTGAGGTCGAGCCTGCCGGAGCCCGCGGTGAGCCAGCCCGGGCACACGTCGTGCGGCGCGTAGTCCTCGTACTCCCAGGCGCCCACGCCCACCTCGCCGAGATAGTCCATGCCCGCCCAGACGAAGTCCCCCACCACGCGCTCGCTCCTCTCCGCGAGCTCCATGAAGCGCCACGCATCGGAGCAGAAGGTCTCGCTGCCCAGGATGAGCCGGTCCGGATAGGCCTTAAGGTCGCGCTCGTAGCGGTCGATCCCGTAGTTGTAGCCGGCCACGTCCATGGCGGCAAAGGCGTCACGCGTCACGAGGTCGCACGGCGGCAGGCAGGCCCCCCGCTTCATGAGGCCCGCACCGAGAAGCCCGGCGAGGTTGTTGTAGAACTCGCTTCCCACGGCGTCCAGCCTCCGCGCGCGCCTCTCGCCCGTGCGGGACCGCTCGGCCTCGCGTGCCTCCCGCTCGGCCTTCTCGTCCGAGTACTGGCCGAGCCCCAGCGCGCCCAGCAGGTTGAAGAAGATGTTCACGCCGCAGGTGACAGGACGCGTGGGGTCCAGGGCGTGCAGGTGCTCGGTCATCTCTTTCGCAAGGCGAGCGCCGCGTCGCTCGGCCGTCTCACAGACCTCGTTGCCGGTGGAGTAGAGCACCGCGCACGGGTGGTTGCGGTCCTTGCGCACCATGTCGGCGAGGTCCTGGCGCCACCACGCGCCGAGGTGGTCCGCGTAGTCGTGCCGGGTCTTGTGGATGTACCACTGGTCGGCATACTCGTCCATCACAAGCATGCCCAGCCGGTCGCACGCGTCGAGGAGCGCCTTGGAGCAGGGGTTGTGCGCCGAGCGCAACGCGTTGTAACCCTGCCGACGGAGCAGCGCCACCTTGCGCTCCTCCGCGTCGGCCCACGCGCAGGCACCGAGAACGCCGTTGTCGTGGTGGACGCAGGCCCCCTTGAGCACGACGCGCGTGCCGTTGAGGAGAAGCCCGTGGCGCCCCCACGAGAGCGTGCGGACGCCGAAGGTCGTCTCGGCCACGTCAGTCGCGCCGCCCGCGGAGCGCAGGGTGGCCCGGCAGACGTAGAGGTCGGGGCTCTCGGGAGACCACGGCCGGGCATCGGGCACCACGAGGGACACGAGCGCGCGACCTTGCCCGTCCGTCTCGTCGTGCCCGCGGGCAACCACGTCACGGGGCTCGCCCACGCGGGCCACCTCGATGCTCACGGCCCCCTCTCCCGTGCAGCCGACCTCGACCTCGATGAGCGCCGGGTCGAGCGAGACGGTCCTGACCCAGAGCCCATCCGGATCTATGTGCGCCCGCTCACCCGCCCAGAGAGTCACGGGCCTGAAGATGCCCGCGCCCGAGTACCAGCGGCTGTTGGGCTGGTCGGAGTTTCTCGCCACCACGCGCAGCTCGCCCTCGTGGCCGTCCGCGAGCGCGTCGCTCACGTCCACGTAGAAGTTCGTATAGCCGAAGGGGCGCCTGGCGAGCAGCCTCCCGTCGAGCCAGACCTCGGCCAGGTGGTAGACGCCCTCGAACTCGAGCACCAGGGCCCCGCCGGCCGTCCCGGGTGGCGGGGCGAGGCGGCGCACGTACTCGTAGTCGCGCCCCTCGAACCAGGCCCCGTTGCCGCCGGTGGCCGAGCGTCCGTCCCTCGGCTCGAAGAGCATCGCGTCGTGCGGGACGCGCACCGCCGTCCAAGCCTCGTCGGTCTCCAGGTGGCGATACGCCCACCCGTCGTTGAGAGGATGCGCCCTCATGTCAGGCCTCGGCAGCACATGGGCTATCAGCCCTCCGTCAGCGACTCGAGCTCGGCGAGCCAGAGGCCGCTCACGGCGTCAGACGGCATGCGGAGGTCGCCGCGCGGGCTCACGGCCGCGGAGCCCACCTTCGGGCCGTCCGGCAGACAGCTGCGCTTGAACTGCTGGGCGAAGTAGCGCCGGTAGAACACCTTGAGCCAGGAGAGTATCGTCGCGGCGTCGTAGGAGCCCCCGAGCGCGTAGCGGGCCAGGCGGTAGACCTTCGCGGGGGGCGTGCCGCGCCGCAGGACCTCGTAGAGGAAGAAGTCGTGCAGCTCGTAGGGACCCACGAGGTCCTCGGTCCGCTGCGAGATGGTGCCGTCGCCCGTGGCGGGCAGGAGCTCGGGCGAGACCGGCGTGTCGAGCACGTCCAGGAGCACCGCGGCCTCCTCGGCGTCGTCGCAGGTGTCCGCCACGTAGCGCACGAGATGGCGCACGAGCGTCTTGGGCACGCTTGCGTTGACGGCGTACATGGACATGTGGT
>CAZCTE010000123.1:2460-4631 GCA_964501395.1 uncultured Atopobium sp. | reverse complement strand
CGTCGCTCGTACGCGGTCCGAGGCCGGCCGTCCGCAAGTTCCTATCGTCCCTACAGGTTGGCCTTGATCTTCTCGGCAAGCTCCGCGTACTCCTCGTCCGAGAGCGTGACGCGGCCCGGGTTCATGGCAAAGACGTCACCGAACTCAAAGGAGTCGTCGGCGTACTTGGGGACGAGGTGGAAGTGCAGGTGGTGCATCGTGTCGCCATATGCGCCGAAGTTGATCTTGTCGGGCGAGAAGGCCGCGTGCAAAGCGGCGGCGACGCGGCGGACGTCGGCCATGAAGGCGGCGGACTCCTCCTCGGAGAGGTCGCTGATGTCATCCACGTGCTGCTTGGACGCCACGATGCAGCGCCCGCGGTGGCTCTGCTCCTTGAAGAGGATCAGCTGGCTCGCGTCCAGCTCGCAGATGGGGATGCCAAAGCCCCCAACCAGCTCGTCGTTCTCGCCGATCATGCAGTACGCGCAGCTCGTGTCTTTCATGGTGCCTCCTCGCTATCCGATTTCTGACATCCTACTCCACATGCGGGGAGCAGGGCGGGCGCGGCGGCTGGCTCTACCGCGGGCGGCGTTGCGGGGCCGGGCCGTACTCCCTCCGTGCGTCCAGCGGTGGCTGTGGCGCAACGCCCCGGCGCGTCCCGCTATGGCCCCGCGCGACTCTCGCCCTTGACATTACTTTGACGTCAAAGTATCTTATCCCGTGACCGGTCCACCAAGAAAGGAAGCGACACGCCCATGGACCACCGAATCAGCCTCGCGCACGACGTCTCGCGCGTCCGCCGCCTGGCAAACCGCCTGCTCACGGCCCAGCTCGCCCTGCACGGGATGCCCGACCTCGTCCCCTCGCACGGGGACATCCTCAACACGCTCTTCAACGAGGGCCCCGTCTCCATGTCCGAGCTCTCGCGCCACATCGGGCGCGACCCCTCCACGGCCACGGCCCTCGTCAAGAAGCTCGTGCGGCTGGACCTGGCTCAGACGGGCCGCTCCCCCACCGACGGCCGCACCGTCGTGGTCTCGCTCACCGAGAGGGGCGCCTCCGCGCGGGGCGACTTCGAGGAGATCTCCGCGCTCCTGCAGTCGACCTGGCTCGAGAGCGTGAGCGATGAGGACCTGGCCACCACGTCGCGCGTGCTCTGCGCGGTGGCGGGCAACCTCGAGCGGGCGATCGCCTCCTGCGAGCGCACGCCCAAGGCTGAGAGTTTAGTTTGAGATCTGACGCCTGAAACCAGATTTGACCCCACCCCAGAAAGAAGGACCCCATGACCCGCAGCATCTCCCGCACCCCCATGACCCGCCGCACGGCCCTCGCCTCCGCCGGGCTCGCCCTCGCGAGCGTGGCCACGCTCGGCGCCTGCTCGAGCGACTCCGATGACGACGAGACCGAGACCTCGGACACCACCGACTCCGGCGACGCCGCCCAGGCCTCCACGGGCGAGACCCTCACCGTGGGCATGGAGCTCGCCTACCCGCCCTTTGAGACCAAGGACGACGACGGCAACCCCACGGGCGTCTCCGTGAGCTTCATGCAGGACTTCGCCGACGCGTACGGCTACGAGCTCGAGATCGAGGACATGAGCTTCGACGGCCTCATCCCGGCGGTGCAGACCGGCCTCGTCGACTGCGTGATGAGCTCGATCACCATCACCGACGAGCGCGAGGAGACGGTCGACTTCACCGACCCCTACGCCGTGGCGCAGCTCGCCATTCTCGCCAACGCGGAGTCGGGCATCGAGTCCATAGACGACCTCAACCAGGAGGGCAAGGTCGTGGCCGTGAAGACCGGCTCCACCGGGGACACCTACGCCACCAACCACCTCACCAACGCCCAGATCACGCGCCTGTCAGACGAGAGCGCCTGCGTGACCGAGGTGGTGCAGGGCCTCGCGGACGGCTTCCTCTACGACCAGCTCACCATCTACCGCAACCAGGCGTCCAACCCCGACACCACCGTGGCCGTGTTCATCCCCTTCCAGGACGCCGAGCACTGGGGCATCGCCGTGCAGGACGGCAACGACGAGCTGCGCGGGCAGCTCAACGCCTTCATCGCCGCGTGCAAGGAGAACGGCGCGTTCGACGAGCTCACCGAGGAGTACCTGGCGGACGAGAAGGCCGCCTTCGACGAGCTGGGCTTCCGCTGGTTCTTCGACTTCGACGAGGACGAGACGGACG
>CAZCTE010000123.1:0-2360 GCA_964501395.1 uncultured Atopobium sp. | reverse complement strand
GCGGCCGTGGTCGCCTTCTTCTGGGTCTCGCTCGGCATGGTGGGCGTGAGCCTGGACTTCTCCTTCGTCTCCCGGTTCCGCGTGCGCATCCTCGACGGGTTTCTCCTCACGGTGAAGATCGCCCTGGGAAGCCTCCTCGGGAGCCTCGTCATAGGCCTCCCGGTGGCGGCGGGCGAGGGCAGCCGCGTGCTGCCCGTCCGCTGCCTCTGCCGGCTCTACGTGCGCATCATCCGCGGGACCCCGCTGCTCGCCCAGATCTACCTCTTCTTCTACATCGTGGGCACGGCCTGGGGCGTCAAGAGCCGCCTGGTGGCGGGCATCGTGATCCTCTCGGTCTTCTCGGGCGCCTACGTGGCCGAGATCGTGCGCGGCGGCCTCTCGTCGCTCGACTCCGGCCAGCTCGAGGCCGCGCGCGCCGTGGGCTTCACCCGGGCGCAGACGCTGCGCTACGTGGTGGTGCCGCAGATGGTGTCGCGCACGCTGCCGGCGCTCACCGGGCAGTTTGCCACCATCATCAAGGACTCCTCGCTGCTCTCGGTCATCGCGGTGGTGGAGCTCACGCAGACCATGCAGGAGATCAGCTCGCAGACCTTCAACCTCTTTGGGACCTACGTCTTTCTGGCGGGGCTCTACCTGTGCCTCACGCTGCCGCTCATGTTCGTGAGCTCGTGGTTCGAGAGGAGGCTCTCCTATGCGCATTGAGCTCGAGGGCGTCTCGCGGAGCTTCGACGGCAGGGTGGTGCTGGACGACCTGACCTTCTCGGACGACGTGACCACGCTCGCCGTCATAGGCCCCTCGGGCGGCGGCAAGTCCACGCTGCTGCGCATGCTCGGAGGGCTGCTCACCCCCACATCGGGGACCATCCGCATGGACGGCGAGCCCGTGCCCACCGACGAGGCGGCGCTCACGCGCTACCGGGCCACGCTGGGCTTTGTCTTCCAGGACGGCGGGCTCTTCCAGCACCTCACGGCGCGCGAGAACATCGCGCTGCCGCTGCGGGCGGTCCACGGCTGGACGGAGGGGGACGCAGGCCAGCGCGCGGACGAGCTGCTCGAGCGCTTTGGCCTGGCAGACGAGGGCGAGAAGCGCCCCGTGCAGCTCTCCGGCGGGCAGCGCCAGCGGGTGGCCATCGCCCGCGCCGTGGCGCCCAGCCCGCGGATGCTGCTCTTGGACGAGCCCACGAGCGCGCTCGACCCCGAGTACACCACCGAGGTGCTCGACCTCCTGCTCGACCTCAAAGAGGCCGGCACGCGCTTTGTGGCCGTGACGCACGAGATGGGCTTCGCCCGCCACGCCTGCGACGAGGTGGCCTTCCTCCACGGGGGCCGGCTCCTCGAATACGGCCCCAGCGAGCAGGTCTTCGAGGAGCCCGCGACGCCCGAGCTCCAGCGCTTCCTCGGCCGGCTCCTGCGCTGGGGCGCATGAGGGAGGGAGGCAGGCGTAGCCGACGCCCAACCCGCGCGGCGGCTGAACAACCGGCGCAGCGCACGGGCCGGCCACACCACGGCGCACGACCCAGCCCAACGAAAGGAACCCAGGTGATAGGACTTCTGTACGAGTCAAACGAGTGGTCGGACCACAAGCTTGCCGCTGAGCTGGAGGCGCAGGGCTGCCCCACGCAGATGATCGACCTCGCGCATGAGGACATCGACCAGGCACTTGGCTGCGACCTTCTCGTCAGCCGCGTGTTTGCGAGCGCGGTCTTCCGCGACCACGCCGTCGCGCACGAGCGCATGGCGCGGCTCATCCCCGAGGCGGAGCGGCGCGGGATCACGCTCGTCAACAGCGGGCGCGCGCACTTCTTCGAGATAGACAAGCGCGCCGCGGCCGAGGAGCTGCGCCAGGCGGGGCTGGACGTCCCGCGGGTCCAGGCCCTGGGCATGCCCGGCGAGCTGGACCCCGGGCTTCTCAGCTACCCCTGCGTCATCAAGCCCAACTGCGGCGGGCGCACCACCTGCACGACCATCGCGCGCTCGGCCGGCGAGGCACGGGACTTCCTGGGCACGGCGCCCAAGATCACCTTCATCGTCGAGGACTATGTCGAGCCCGAGCGGGGCTACGTCACGCGCGTGGAGGTGGTGGGCGGCGAGCCGGCGCTCGTGGTCAAGCGCGGCATCGCGGCAAACGGGCTCTCGGCCTACCACCTGGGCTCCACCTACGAGCTCTACCCGGAGTGCCCGGCGCGCGTCCTGGACGCCTGCACGCGCGCGGCGAACACGCTCGGCATCCTCTTCGGGAGCTTCGACGTCATCGAGAGCGGCGGGCACGCCTGGGTGATAGACGCCAACTCCGTCTCCAACATCTCCGAGGACAACACCGAGATGTTCCAGTTCGACCTCATGCGCGCGCACGCCGAGGG
>CAZCTE010000122.1:3125-4678 GCA_964501395.1 uncultured Atopobium sp. | reverse complement strand
CGTGACGCCCGCAACCCCTGCCGCGCTGGCCGCGGCAGCCCCGGCGTCGGTGGCGTCGGTTGCAACGGCCCCAACGGTGCCGCCCGCCTCGTCCTTTTCGCCCTCCCCGGAGTCGTCCTTTGCGGCGGACCTGCGCATGGTGATGTCCGGCGTGAGCGATCCGATCTTCTCGGCCGAGGTGGAGAGGATGTTGCGGTAGACCTGCGAGGCCACGCTCGAGACCACCGCGCCCAGGACGGACCCGATGATGGAGCCCGCGATGCCGATCTGCGCCGACAGCGCAAACGACGTCGCCGCAGCGAGCCCCGTCGCTATGAGCTGGGACAGGGAGAAGTCGCCCAGGATGCTTTTGCGTCCCTCGTCCTTCTCGGCCATGCACGCCCCTTTCGTTATCCCCATGCCGCGAGTCCCCATGCCGCGCCTCAGGGGGAGTGGCCGCTTCGATGTGCCCTATCAAGCCTACCCATTGTGTCACCGCGACGGCCCGTGGCTCAAAGGTCCTAACGCGCCGCTCCACATAGCCAATCTTCGTTCGCGAGACCTTCACATCGCGGGCGACCGGGGTATTATCTACGGGTACTGTCCTTCCTGCTTTTCAACACGTACGGAGGTCAACATGCTCGTCAACGCTACTGCCATGCTCCAGGCCGCGGCCAAGGGCCACTACGCCGTGGGCGCCTTCAACACCAACAACCTCGAGTGGGCGTCCTCGATTCTCGACGCCGCCGAGGAGCTGCAGTCCCCGGTGATCATCCAGTGCACGAGCGGCGCCGCCAAGTGGCAGACCAGCTTCAAGGTCGTGGCCGACCTCGTGAAGCAGCTCGTAGAGGACAAGAACATCACCGTGCCGGTGGCCCTCCACCTCGACCACGGCACCTACGAGGACGTCTTCACGTGCATCGAGGCCGGCTTCACCTCCGTCATGTACGACGGCTCCCACGAGGAGAGCTTCGAGCTCAACCTCCAGCGCACGGCCGAGGTCGTCAAGGCCGCGCACGCCAAGGGCATCTCCGTCGAGGCCGAGGTCGGCGGCATTGGCGGCGTCGAGGACGGCGTGGCCTCCAACGGCGAGCTCGCCGACCCCGAGCAGTGCAAGGCCATCGCCGACCTGGGCGTGGACTTCCTCGCCTGCGGCATCGGCAACATCCACGGCATCTACCCCGAGAACTGGGCCGGCCTGTCCTTCGACCGTCTCCAGGAGATCAAGAACCTGACCGGCGACCTGCCGCTCGTCCTCCACGGCGGCACCGGCATCCCCGTCGAGCAGATCCAGAAGGCCATCTCCCTCGGCATCTCCAAGATCAACGTCAACACCGACCTCCAGGTCGCCTTCGCCGAGGCCACCCGTAAGTACATCGAGGAGGGCAAGGACCAGCAGGGCAAGGGCTACGATCCCCGCAAGCTCCTCAAGCCCGGCCGCGACGCCATCGCCGCGCGCACCAAGGAGCTCATCGTGGAGTTTGGCTCCGACGGCAAGGGCTGGGCGTAAGCGCGGCGGTTGCCCGCGGGCGCAGCGCACCGCTGCTGCGACTCTCGGCTCCAAGCTCCCCGCT
>CAZCTE010000122.1:0-3025 GCA_964501395.1 uncultured Atopobium sp. | reverse complement strand
GCTAATACGATGCACGGCTCAAACTGCACACAGGTAAAACTGCGTGCGGCTTAAACCAAGGCCCGGTCCCTCACGCGGGGCCGGACCTTTTCTTGGCTCTCCAGGATTGTCTGCCCCCGCAGATGACCGTCCCGTAGAACCTAACAGGTGGTGTGAACTATTCGTGCGAAATTAATGAACCGCTTTAAATAATAAACGGAATAGAGTTTCAGGAAAGACTACCTGCTAGGTTTTGCGACGGAGGGGAGGAGGGATCACCCTATGGCAGTGTACTCGACGCGAAGCGTAATCGGTTATTGCCGTGCCACGTGGCCATAACCGATTACGCTCCGTCGAGAATGGTTGCGCGCCATGCTCGCGCCCTCGTCGTCAGGCGCGCACGCCGTGTCTCTGGGGGTGGGCGCTCCCGTTCGTAGGGTGTGCGCTCTCGCCATGAGGGTATGCGCTCCCAGATGGAGGGTGTGCGCTCTTCCGAGGGCTTGACTTGCCGCATCGATTTGCATTTGCGCAGGTCAGAGGGTTGCGAGAAGAGCGTCGGGGGTTGAAACGGCGGACAGGAGAGCGCATACCCTCATATTGAGAGCGCATACCCTCGGGCGGGGCGTTTGACGCGCGGGTTTTCGTGAGCGGGGCGGTCGACGCGCGGGTCGCACGGGCGGGCGGGGCGCGCGACCGAGAAAGGCGCCCGCCGCCCGCCGCCCCCTAGATCGGCTTCGCGGTGCACACCCCGGCGTCGTCGGGGCGAACGAGGTCGGCAAGCGTCCTCGAGTCCAGGTAGCTCGCCGTCACCCGTCCCAGGTCGCGCCAGACGTCCACGGTGGTGCAGCTCTCGCGGTTGGGGCAGATCTCCTCGTTGGTGCAGTCGAGGCAGCTCACGGGCGCGAGCGAGCCCTCGGCGGCGCGCAGGATCTCGCCCAGGGTGTACTCCTCGGGCCGGCGCGTGAGCTTGTAGCCGCCGCCCTTGCCGCGCTGGCTCGCCACGTAGCCGGCCTTGTGCATGAGGGAGATGACCTGCTCGAGGTACTTGCGCGAGATGCCCTGCCGGCGCGAGACGTCGCCCAGCGAGACCCAGCCGTCGTGCGCGGCGAGGTCGGCCATCGCGCGCAGCGCGTACATGCCCTTGGTGGAGAACAGACCGGCCATCGCGCTAGCCCTGCTCCGCGAGCATCTCGTCGAGCGTCCGCCAGGCGAGCTCGGCGCACTTCACGCGCGCCGGCATGTGCGCGATGTCGCGCAGCAGCACGCCGTCCTCGAGCGCGTCGAGCTTCTCGTCATCGGTCTCCTCGCCGCGCACCATGCGCATGAAGAGCCCGCAGAGCTCGCGGGCCTCCTCGGGGGTCTTGCCCACCATGAGGTCGCTCATGATGTCGGCGCTCGCTTGGGAGATGGCGCAGCCGTGGCCGGTGAACGCGGCCTCGTCGATGGTCCCGTCGTCCGCGAAGCGCACGGAGAAGGTGAGCTCGTCGCCGCAGGAGGGGTTCACGCCCTCGTGGCTGCGGTCGGCGTCCTCCATCTCGTACTTGTAGTCGGGATGGGACACGTGGTCCATGAACGCGGCGTTGTAGAGGTCAGTTGCTTCCATGGAAGATCCCCCAGACCTGCTCGAGGCCGTCGACCAGGCGGTCGACGTCGGACGTGTCGTTGTAGAAGGCGAGGCTCGCGCGGCAGCAGGCGAGGTTCTCCACCCCGAGCCAGGCGAGCAGCGGCTGCGCGCAGTGGTGGCCGGCGCGGATGCACACCCCGGAGGCGTCCAGGATGCTCGCCACGTCGTGCGGGTGGACGCCGTCCACGTTGAAGCTGATGACGCCGTGGTGGGCCGCCGGGTCCGCGGACCCTATGACCGTGACGTAGGGTAGCTCGGCCATGCGTCCCATCGCGTAGGAGACGAGCGCGCCCTCCCGCTCGGCCACGGCGTCGTAGCCCACGGTCTCGGTGAGGTAGGTGATCGCGGCGCCGGTGGCGTAGATGCCGGCGGCGTCCTGCGTGCCGGCCTCGAACTTCTCGGGGACGGCCGCCCACACGGCGTCCTGCTCGCGCACTGAGTCGATCATCTCGCCGCCCGTGAGCATGGGCTCCATCCGGTCGAGAAGGTCGTGGCGTCCCCAGAGGACGCACACGCCCATGGGGCCGAGCGCCTTGTGGGCCGAGAAGGCCACGAAGTCCGCGCCGAGCTCGTTCACGTCAAGGCGCAGGTGCGGGACGGACTGCGCGGCGTCCACCACCATCACGGCGCCCACGGCGTGCGCGGCGTCCGCCAGCTTGCGGACGGGCAGCTCGCAGCCCATGACGTTGGAGACGTGCGCGCAGGAGACGATGCGCGTGCGCGGGCCAATCTTGGCGGCGATCTCCTCGTCCGTGAGGGTGCCGTCCTTCTGGGGGTAGAGGTAGACGAGCGTGGCGCCGGCCGCCTTGCAGGCCTGCTGCCAGGGGATGAGGTTGGAGTGGTGCTCCATGACGGTGATGGCCACCTCGTCGCCGGGTCCCAGCACGCAGGGCGAGAAGCACTTGGCCACGATGTTGAGGCTCTCGCTCGCGTTGCGCGTGAAGATCACGTCGCTGGCGTCGGCGGCCCCGATGAGCGCCGCCAGCTGGGCGCGGACCGCGGCAATGGCCGCGGTGGCCTTTACGGAGAGGCTGTAGAGCCCGCGCAGCGGGTTGGCGTTCATGGTCTCGTAGAAGCGGCGCTGCGCGTCGAGCACGCAGGCGGGGCGCTGCGCCGTGGCTGCGCTGTCGAGAAACGCGATCTCGGGGTGCTCGGCAAGCAGCGGGAAGTCGGCCTTCCAGGGGTTCTTGGTGATGTCCGCGCTCATTTAGTCCTCCTCACCCGGACAGCGGGAGAGCCCGCTCACGAGCTCACGTGCCTCGTCGCAGGGGGCGTGCATGAGGGCGTCCTCGTAGAGGGCGCGCACGAGGAGCCCCTCCGCGTCCTCGTGGGAGAGGCCGCGCGAGGCGAGAAACGCGAGCTGCTCGGGGCTCACCGAGCCGATGGTGGCGCCGTGGTTGCCGGCCACGTCGTCCTCGTCGC
>CAZCTE010000121.1:0-4743 GCA_964501395.1 uncultured Atopobium sp. | reverse complement strand
CTCTGCTATAGTGAAGCCAGCGGCTGCCTGCGACTGGTATCCCAGGCAGCACCGCTTCGGAGTCAGTGGGCCGCTCGTCGCTTAGCGACGGCGGCCACTCTTCCTCTTCTGACGAATGTAGCCTTGAGCCGTGGACAGGAGATCGAGAGCTTCCTTCGCCAGCTGGGCTAGCGCCGTCGCCAACTTGAGAAGCGTCATCAGCAAATCCATAGGCAGATCACCTCCCTTCTCTGGAGGCGGCGCTGCCGGCTCGCAGGACTTACACCGCTGGCCTGTGTCTATTCTACTAGCCTCGATGCAAGAATACAAACATATGTTCTAATTTGAGGTGCAGTGTCGCAGTGCCAAAGTACCCGGCGCCGCAACGTTCTCGACTGCGGCGAGATGCCACATCCGTCGTGTGCGCGAGCGGGTAGAATAAGCGACTATGCGTCAACAAAGGGCGTGAGGAGTCAGCCGGCGGAGGGGGGCGGGATGACCGAGAAGGACGTGCGGCATCAGGGTCCGGCGTGTGCCGAGAAGCCCGCGGACGCTGACGGCCAGGCGGTCGGCCATGTGTCCGCCGCGCCTGACGCCCCCGCCGAGCCCCCGGCTTCCGGGCCCGCCGCCCTGGCCTCCGCAGACCCCCCAGCTCCCACCCCCGCCGTCCGCGCCCGCAACGTCTCCCACGCCTACGTGCCCGGCCGGCCCGACCTTCTCGGCGTGTCGCTCGACGTGGCCCCCGGCGAGCTCGTGGCCGTGGTGGGCGAGAACGGCTCCGGCAAGACCACGCTCGCCCGCCACCTCAACGCGCTGGTCCCCCTCCAGGAGGGCGAGGTCCGCGTCTTCGGCCTCGACGTCTCGGACACGAGCCGTACCTGGGAGGTCCGCCGCGCCTGTGGGATGGTCTTCCAGAACCCGGAGAACCAGTTCGTCTCGTCCGTGGTGGGGGAGGACGTGGCCTTTGGCCCCCGCAACTTCGGGGCCACGGAGGCCGAGGCCCACTCCGCCGTCACCGAGGCGCTCGTCGCGGTGGGCCTCTCCGGCTTCGAGCGGCGCGACGTCCACGGCCTCTCCGGAGGCCAGCAGCAGCGCGTTGCCCTGGCGGGCGTGCTGGCCTCGGGCCCGCGCGTCATCGTCCTGGACGAGGCCACCTCCATGATTGACCCGCGGGGCAGAGACGTGCTCGCGGCCGCCGTCCGGCGCGTCCGCCGCGAGCGCGGGACCACCGTCATCTGGGTGACGCACGACATGGAGATTGCCGCCCGCGCGGACCGCGTGGTGGTCATGCGCGCGGGCGAGGTGGCGGCCGAGGGCGCCCCGGTTGACGTCCTCGCGGACGAGGCGCTTCTTGAGAGCGCGGGCCTGGAGCCCCCGCTCGCGGTGCGGACCTGGCGCGAGCTCGAGCGCGCCGGCGCCGTCTCCGGGCCCGCGCCCGTCACGGTGGAGGGGCTGGCGAGCGCGCTGTGCGGGTGACGCTTGAGGGCATACGCCTCCTCTTTGACGGCCCGGCGGGCGAGCAGGTCCGTGCGCTCGACGGCGTCTCCCTCGAGGTCTCAGGCGGGGTCACGGGCCTCATGGGCCAGACGGGCTCCGGCAAGACGACGCTCCTCGAGGTCATGGCCGGCGCCAGGCGCCCGGACGCGGGCCGCGTGCTCGTGGACGGCGTGGACGCCTTCCGCGGCGCGGGAGCGCGCAGGCTCGCGGCCTCGGTTGGGCTCGTCCTCCAGATCCCCGAGCGGCAGTTCTTCGAGCCCACGGTGGCCGAGGAGGTCAGCTTTGGCCTGCGCGCCCGCGGCGCGTCCGAGGCCGAGGCCCAAAAGCGTGCGGCGCACGCCCTCGCGCTCATGGGGCTCTCCCTGGATGAGCTGGGTCGTCGGTCGCCCTTCTCCCTCTCGGGCGGGCAGCAGCGGCGCGTGGCCGTGGCGTCGGTCCTGGCGGTCCGTCCCGCCCTGCTCCTCCTGGACGAGCCCACCGCCGGTCTCGACCCGCGGGCGCGGGCGGCCTGCCTCTCCGCGGTGCGCGCTGCCGCGCGCGAGGGGGCCACGGTGGTGATGGCCAGCCACGACGCCAATGCGCTCGCCGCCGTGGCGGACCGGGTGGTGTGCCTCGAGGCGGGACGCGTGACGCTCGACGGCCCCGCGTGCGACCTCCTGGGAAACGCGGCGCTCATGCGCGAGCACGGGCTCGAGGCGGCCTGCGCGGCGCGGGCGGCGGCGAGCCTCAGGCGCGCCGGCGTGCCGGTGGAGGGCGCGCCGCTCACCGCCGAGGAGCTCGCGCGGGCCATCCTCGCGGGAAGGGGTCCTGCCCACGCGGGGCCCCTTCTCGCGGGAGGGGGGAGCGCGTGAGGGAGCCTGTGGGACAGCTGGGATACGTCTGGGCGGACTCGCCGCTGCATCGCATGCCGGCCGGCCCCAAGCTCCTGGGGCTTCTCGTCTGCGTCGTGCTCGTGGCCCTGGCCTCCGGGCCCGTTGCGCTGACCTGCGCCTGCGCGGGCGCGGCCGGGCTCGTGGCGCTCTCGCGCGTGGGCTGGCGGCCCGCCCTGCGCGTGGCCTGGGGCCTCAGGTGGTTCCTGCTCGCGGTGCTCGTCATGAACGCGCTCTTCTTCGGCGGCGAGGGGCCGCTCCTCTCGCTGGGGCCGGTGGGCGTCACGGCGGCCGGCCTGGCGCAGGGCGTGCGCATCGTCGTGCGGACGCTGCTCGTGGCGGTCCTGGGCGCGCTGCTCACGGCCACCACGCGCCCGCAGGAGCTCGTCGCCGGCGTGCGCGCGCTGCTGGCGCCGCTCGGCTGGCTGGGCCTTCCCGTTGAGGCCGCGGCCCTGGCCGTGGGTGTGACCGTGCAGTTTGTGCCCACGCTGCTGAGGGAGAGCCGTCAGATCATGCGGGCGCAGGCCCTGCGGTGCGGCGGCGTCGCCTCCCGTGGTATCGTGCGACGCGCCGTCAGCTACGTGCGGCTGCTCGTGCCCATATTCGTGTCGGCCGTGCGCCGGGCCGACGAGCTCTCGCTTGCCATGGAGGCCCGCGGATACCGGATGGCCGAGAAGCGCGACCCGGCTGAGCCGCAGCCCGCGGCTCCGCGCCCCACAAACGCCCCGCCAGAGAGGAAGCAACGCCCATGAGCCAGGTCAAGAGAATCGTCATCGCCGCCGCCTGCGCGGCCCTCTGCGTGGTGCTGCCGATGGCCTTCCACGCCGTCCCCAACGCGGGCTCCGCGTGGCTGCCCATGCACATCCCGGTGATGATCTGCGGCCTGGTGGCCGGGCCCGCGGCGGGCGCGACGACGGGCCTCCTGGGCCCAGCGCTCTCGAGCCTGCTCACCGGCATGCCCGCCACGTCCCTGCTTGCGCCCATGGTCTGCGAGCTCGTGACCTACGGGCTGGTCTCGGGCCTGCTCGCCCGCGTCGTGCGCACCGGCAGCACCAGGGCCGACCTCTACGTCGCGCTCGTGGGCGCCATGACCGTGGGCCGCGTGGTCAAGGGCGTGCTGCAGGCGCTGATCTTCTCGCCGGGCGCCTACTCTCTCGAGACCTGGGTGGCCGCGTCCTTCCTCACCTGCCTCATGGGCATCGTGCTGCAGCTCGCCGTGGTGGTGCCCATCGTGGTCTCCCTCGAGCGCGCGGGCCTCGTCCCGCCGCGCTACCCCGAGCAGGACGCGTAGGGGAGGGCGAGAGTCTCGCGCACGGGGCGAGAAGCTCGCGCGTCAGCCGTCCTACCCGCGTGCGTACCGCTCGAAGAACGCGAGCGCGTTCTCGGCGCAGAGCTTCCGTGTGACCGTCTCGCCAAAGCGCGCCTCCAGAAGCCCCTGGAAGGCGGGCATGGTCTGCGCCCCGTCGAGGAAGGCGGGCACGGTGCAGCCGTCGTAGTCGCTCCCCAGGGCCACCACGTCCTCGCCGCCGAGGCCGAGCCAGTGCTCGATGTGGGCCGCGACCTCGTCGAAGCCGATCTCGCGCGTCCCCCAGCCGCCTTCCACGAGGAACCCGTCGCAGTAGTTGAGGCCCACCACGCCGCCGCGGTCGCGGATCTCGCGGAACTGGTCGTCGGTGAGGTTGCGCGGGTGGCCGCAGACGGCGCGGGAGTTTGAGTGGCTCGCGACGAAGGGGCGCAGTGCGCGCGCGGTCACGTCGGCGAAGCCCTCGTCGTTGAGGTGGGAGACGTCGAGCGCCACCCCGACGCGCTCCATCTCGGCGAGGACGCTCGCGCCCAGCGCGGAGAGGCCGGCGTGCGACTGGTTGCCGCTCGCGAGGGGGCCGGCCCCGTTCCAGCTGAGCGAGGCCATGAGCAGGCCGTCCGCGGCGAGCTTCTCCACGAGGCCCGGGTCCGCGGCAAAGAGCCGCGCGTTCTCGATGGTCCGCACGGCCACGAAGCGCCCGGCGTCCAGGGCGGGCCGGATCTGGGCCGCGCCGCGCGCGAGGGTCGCCCGGTCCGCGTTCTTCTGAACCTGGGCGTCGAGGTGCGCGAAGACGTGCCCGCAGAAGGGGACGGCCTGCTCGGGCGTGAGCTCGTCCGGGATGAAGCAGGCCATGCACTGCGCCCAGGGGACCGTGCCCACGCGCTCGAGCGAGAGGTGGCCGCCGTTGCGGGCGAGCTCGCCTGTGCTGTTAGGGTCTGCGGGGTCCGCCGGGCCTTGGGTCTGGCCTTGGGGCCCGTGGTCCCCGTGGCCCACGGCGGCGAGCAGGTCGGCGGGCAGGGACCGCTCGGCGAGCAGGTCTGCGGTGTCGCAGTGCAGGTCAAAGACCGGGTACGTCATGGGAGCCCCCTCGGACGG
>CAZCTE010000120.1:0-4813 GCA_964501395.1 uncultured Atopobium sp. | reverse complement strand
GGCGGCCGCCGCGGCGCGCTGGCACGTGGGCGCCTGCGAGGACGACGCCGTGGCAACCGCGATTGAGGCCCTCGCAGCCGGCGCCTGGCCGTTCGACTGAGGGCGGCCAGGCGCCCGACCGCCCTGCAACCCTCACGCCGCGCTGAGGCGCGAAACGTGGACGATCAGGTAGACGACTTCGTCCATAGTTACCTCGATGCCGTGATGCTCCCTCATGTAGAGCGCAATCTTGTGCGCAATCTCGGTCTCGCGGGGGTGCTCGCGCGCTAGCTGGTCGTAGAGCGTGCCGTCCTGCTCGCTGAGCTGGTGCCCGGTGAAGCAGCGCTCCACAAAGTACTTGACGTGCGTAACAAATCTCAGGTAGTGGATGCTCTTGGTATCAATGTTGCGATTGAGCGAGAGCAGCGTGAGATTGACAATCTGCCCCATGACCTTCGCGTAGCGCATCGAGTCGTAGGCCTCGTTGTCGGAGCGGGCGTTGGCGATGTGAAACGCGAGGTTGGCGGCCTCCTCTTCGGGGAGCTCGATTCCCAGGCGCGACTGCACGAGCGAGAGGCCCACAAGTCCCGCGCGAAACTCGTCGGGATAGTAGTGCTTGATCTCCCAGAAGACCCGGTTGGTGATGCGCAGGCCCTCTCGCATGCGCTCGATTGCAAAGTTGAGGTGGTCCGCCAGAACGAGGTAGACCCGCTTGGAGAGCTCCACGCCCAGAAGCTGCTCGGCCTCGGCCACGATCTCCTGCGTCACCTCGATTATCTGCGGGGGAATGGCGGCCGCAAGCTCCTGCACCTGCCCGAGGTGTGCCTTCTCCACCGGGACAAACACCTGGTCTGCCCCGCCGGCGCCGATCTTCTCGCCCGGCTTCCTGCCGTAGCCCAGCCCCTTGCCCAGGAGCACGAAGTCGTTGCCCGAGCGGTCGGTGACGAGCACGACGCTGCTGTTGAGAACCTTCTTGATCACGTACACGCACGTCACCTCCCGTTCGGGCCCGCGCTCAACCTACGCCTCGACGCCGTTCTTCTCGATGACGTCCTTGTACCACCAGAAGCTCTTCTTGCGGTAGCGCTCGTAGCTCCCGCGGCCGTAGTCGTCGGCGTCCACGTAGACGTAGCCGTAGCGCTTGGACATCTGGCTGGTGCTCGCCGAGACCAGGTCGATGCAGGCCCACGAGGTGTACCCCATGACCTCAACGCCGTCGAGGTTGATGGCATCCCACACGGCCGAGAGGTGTCGCTGCAGGTAGTCGATCCGGTAGTTGTCGTTGACGGTGAGGGAGCCGGAGCCGTCGTCCACGAGCTCGTCGTGCGCGCCCAGGCCGTTCTCCACGATGAAGAGGGGCTTGCGGTAGCGGTCGTAGAGGTCAATGAGCGAGATGCGCAGGCCCGTGGGGTCAACCTGCCAGCCCCAGTCGCTCGTCTCGAGGTAGGGGTTCTTCACGCCCGTGATGGTGTTGCCGGCCGTGACGTCAAGTCCCGCGGTGTCGGCCGCCACACAGGAGGACATGTAGTAGGAGAACGAGATGAAGTCCACCGGGTTCTCGCGCATGGCCTCGAGGTCGCCAGGCTCCATGTTGAGACGAATCCCTTCGTTGCGATACTTGGAGATTAGGTAGGCCGGGTACTCGCCATGCACCTGCGTGTCGGAGAAGGCGTAGGTTGCCCGCTCCTTGAGGCGTCCCTCGAGGACGTCCTCGGGTCGGCAGGTGTAGGGGTAGTAGGTGAGCTTGGTGAGCATGCAGCCCACCTGCGCGGCGGGGTCCACCTCGTGAATGACCTTGGTGGCCAGCGCGCTTGTTACGAACTGGTGGTGCATGGCCTGGGCGATGACCTCCGAGAAGTTCTTGCCCTCAAAGCGATCCTCAACGAGCGCGCCCGAGATGAACGGGTGGCGCTCGATGGAGTCGATCTCG
Source organism: uncultured Atopobium sp. (assembly GCA_964501395.1). GTDB lineage: Bacteria > Actinomycetota > Coriobacteriia > Coriobacteriales > Atopobiaceae > Thermophilibacter. The sequence continues at coordinate 2,904 of CAZCTE010000120.1, read as the reverse complement.
TTGAAGGTGAGCCAGTACGTCACCCGCCCGCGCCAGCGCTCCACACAGATGCGCACGAAGCGCACGAAGAGGTCGACGACCTCGCGCGAGTACCATCCGTCGTAGTTGAGCACCAGGTTGAGCGGGGGCTCGTAGTGCGAGAGCGTCACCAGCGGCTCGATGCCGTGGCGCTCCAGCTCGTCGAAGACTGCGTCGTAGAAGGCGAGGCCCTCCTCGTTGGGCTGCTCGTCGTCTGCGTTGGGGAAGATTCGGCTCCAGGCGATGGACAGGCGGAAGACCTTGAAGCCCATCTCGCCGAGAAGCGCGATGTCCTCCTTGTAGTGGTGGTAGAAGTCGGAGCCGTGGCGCTTGGGGTAGTGCTCGGTGTCCTCCGGGTGCGCGAGCGCCTCTTCAATCGTGGCCGTGGACATACCAACGTTGGTTGCATAGTCCTCGACGCTGACGTCAAAGTGCTCGTGGACCACGTCATCTACCGACCAGCCCTTGCCGCCCTCGTTCCAGCCGCCCTCGAACTGGTTGGCCGCGGTGGCGCCGCCCCAGAGAAATCCCTCGGGAAACGTCTTCATTACCTGCGCCCCTCCGTTCTTCTTGTCGTGGTGAGCAGCGGCGCGCCGGCCGTGATGGAGCCCTCGGCCGCGTCTGTGCTTACGTCGAACTCGGACCCGTTGCTTACTATGACGCAGACCGTTGGGTCATAGCCCGCCGAGCGGACCTTGTCTAGGTCAACGGTGACGAGCGTGTCTCCGCGCTTCACAGTATCACCGACTTTGACGTGGGCCTCAAAGCCCTTGCCGCCCATCTTGACGGTGTCGATGCCGATGTGGATGAGGATTTCCGTGCCCGCCGGCGTGGTGAGGCCAATGGCGTGGTTGGTCTCGAAGAGCATGGTCACGCTCGCGTCGGCCGGCGCCACCACCGTGCCGTCGCTGGGGACGATGGCCATTCCGTCGCCGAGCGTGCGCTGGGAGAACATCTCGTCGTCAACCTGAGAGAGGTCCTCTGCGGTGCCGCTCACGGGTGCGGTGACGGACTCGGCGGCGGGAAGCGCGGCACCGTTGACGGACTCACCAGAGCTATCGTCCTTCCATGTGACCAGAACGATGACGAAGGAGGCAATGAGCGCAACGGCGAATCCTACGAAGGCGAACACAATGTTCATTACGCTGTCGGCGTCAACGTACATTGTCATGCTCGCGAGGCCGGGACCCACCGCGACGAAGGCCTTGACGCCAAGGAGGCCAATGACAAGGCCTGCGATGAGGTCGGAGATGACGACGCCGGTCATGGCGCGGCGGTGCTGGAGCGTAACGCCGTAAAGGGCGGGCTCGGTAATGCCCATGAGCGCGGAGATGCCGGCGGAGATGGCCGTCTGCCGCAGGTTGGAGTCCTTGGTGCGCACTGCCACGCCAAAGCACGCACCGCACTCTGAGATGTTGTGCGCGAGCGAGGCAGGGAGGTAGAGCATCTCAAAGCCCGCGGTGGTAATGGAGCTCACCGCGTAGGGAACGAGCGCCTTGTGCATGCCCATGGCAATCATGAACGGCAGGATGGCCGCGAGCACGCCAACCGCGACGAAGCCGAAGGTGTCGTACAGGAAGAGGATGACGTTGGTCAGCAGGACGCCGATGTTGTAGCCAAGCGGGCCCAGAATCCAGAGCGTCACGGGGACGGTCACGGCCAGGGCAACCATAGGAACGAAGAACACGCGAATCGGCTTCGGCGAGATCTTGTTGAGGCCGCGCTCGAGCAGCGACAGGAAGATTACGCACAGGATCGCCGGGAAGACCTGAGAGCTGTAGGTGATATTGGAGGCCGTGAACCCGGCAAGGGCGAAGGTGCCCTCAGAGAGTGCCGTAACCGTGTCGGGGTAGATGAGGTAGCCTACGGCGGCAACAGCAACGAGACGGTTGCACTTGAACATGTTTGCCGTGGTGACCGCGACCATGATGGGCAGGAAGTAGAAGGTTGCCTCGGAGATGGCAACAAGCATCGTATAGACGGTGCTGTCAGACGAGAGCAGGCCCACCATGTCCAGAAGGAGCAGGACGGACTTGAGCACGCCCGCACCAGCGATGGCCGGGACGAGCGGCTGGAAGATGCCTACGAGATACTCGAGCAGCACCTCTCCGATGCCGCGCTTCTTCGACGGCGCGGCAGCCTTTGCGGCGGTGCCAGTGAGGTCGTAGGCGTCGTTGATCGCGTCATATGCCTCGATGACGTTGTTGCCGATGACGATCTGGAACTGCGCGGCATCGATGACGCCCATCACGCCGGGAACCTTCTTGAGGGCCTCGACGTCCACCTTGCCATGGTCGGCAAGCTGGAAGCGCAGTCGAGTGGAGCAGTGCTCCAGATGGACGATGTTGTCGGCGCCGCCGACGTTGTCGACGATGCCCTTTGCGAGGGCTTTGTAGTCCATGTCCGCTCCTTCATCTCGTGCCGCCGCCCATATGATGCTTCGTGGGCGCGGCGCTACCGGCGATTCCCGTCTCGAGATGAAGAAAGACAGAACCCGCCCAACATCTCGGAGACGTTGGTGAATCCTGCCCGCGTGACCGGTCACATGTTCACTGGGCCTGAAGTTTAGGGCCCACGCGCTCGCGCGAGTTTGGGTACCCGCCAACGGTGCAATAATCTCGGCAAGCGCGGCAAACGTGAGCTCCGTCTTTGTCCCGACTGCCTTCCCGTGCGGCGGGGCTCAACTGTGCGGTTTGGGTCTGGCCGACCTGCTCGTCGTCTTCTCGCCGGGCCGGTCTCCCGCATGGCCGCCGTGTTTCCAGCTCGCAAATCGCCTTGCGCTTCCCTGGGCTGACGGCCTATAGTCTTCTCGCGCTTTAGCAGAGTAAAGTGACCGAGGGGCCGCAAAGCCCCGCGAGGCGTCTGAGAAGATTGAGGAAGAGGGAT
>CAZCTE010000119.1:1626-4819 GCA_964501395.1 uncultured Atopobium sp. | reverse complement strand
ACGCCCCACGGGTGGCGAATCGTGGGACCCGCGCCTGCACCCGGGCCTCCCGGGAGTCCGCCCGCTACAGCGTCCTCGCCTGCAGGGGCTTTCTCGGCGGGATGCGCCGGTAGCGGACGTCGGTGTAGCCGATGACCAGGCAGGCGGCGACCTTGTGCCCCTTGGGCAGGCCCAGCAGCCCGCGCAGCTTCCCGCTGAGCTTGGCGCACGCGACGAAGAAGCCGCTGTAGAGCACGCCGAGCCCCAGGCTCTCGGCCATGAGCTCCATGTAGGAGCTCGCGAGGCCCGCGTCAATGTTGCCCGAGCCCGACACCACGATGACGAGCGGCGCCCCCTTGAAGAAGAAGTCGTCGCCGATCTCCACGCGCCGCAGGTACGACACGAGCTTCGACGCCACCTTCTTGCCCGTGCGGAAGAGCCCCACGCAGATCTCCTCGGCCTCGGCCTGCCGGCTCCCCAGGACGGTGTAGGCGACGTCCTGCGCGTTGGCGCCCGTTGGGGCGTAGCGCCCGGCCTCGAGGATCTTCCGGACCTTCTCCTCCTCCACCGGCCGCGGCGAGAAGCGCCTGATGGACCGCCGGCTCCTCATGGCGGCGAGCAGCGTGTCCGCGTCGACGTCGGTCATGGGGACCGCGGGCTCGTCGGCGTCCTCGTAGCCCTCCATCGTGATGGCGTGCTCGGGGCAGATGGCGTAGCAGTGCCCGCACTCGATGCACCCGGCCTCGGCGGCGCGTGCGCTCCCCCCGACCAGGAAGAGGTGGCCGTTGGGGCAGTCCTGCGCGCAGAGCCCGCAGCCGACGCACGCGTTCTGATCGATCCTGATGACACTCATCGACACTCCCACCTCACACATCCCGCGCCGAGAAGGACCTCGGCAGCGGCGGCGTCACCACACCTACAACGACACTTCCATGCTAGCGCTCGAAGGAGTCCAGGAGCTGGTAGAGGATGCGGTAGAGCTCCCGGGCGTCCTCGGCGGAGAGGTTCACGCACCCGGACATCTTGCGCGGCACCTCAATCGCCCGGTCACGCAGGGCCATGCCGGCCTCCGTGACCGTGACAGCCACCGAGCGCTCGTCCTCGGGAAGGCGCGAGCGGCGCACGAGGCCTCGCTCCTCGAGCTTCTTGAGCAGCGGCGTGAGCGTGCCCGAGTCGAGGTGGAGCAGCTGGCCCATGCGCTTGACGGTGACGGTCTTGTGCTCCCACATCACCATCATGGCGATGTACTGCGTGTACGTGAGGCCCAGCTCGTCGAGGAAGGGCCGACAGGCGCGGGTGACCTCGCGCGCGCACGCATATAGCGGGAAGCAGAGCTGGCTCTCGAGCTTCAGGGTATCGTAGGCGGCCTCGTTCGCGGCGGCCTTATCAGCGGCGGGGCCGGTCACTGAGACGCAGGTCCTCCCGCCAGCGCTGTCCTTCTCGGCACCGTCCTTCTCGGCAACGGCAATCTCTTCCACGGCGAGCTTCACGACGATGCTTCCTTTCCTTGGGGTTTGATTCTACAGGACGGGAGGGGACCTACGAGAGCGGGTCGGCGTACTGCGGGGTAAAGCCGCGCCCCGCGGCGGCGTTGACGACGAGCAGCACCTTGTCGGCATGGTCGGAGAGGTTCATGGCCGGTCCCTTCTCGACAGGCCCTTCTCGCGATTGCGCACATTTTGCGCAGCTGGAGCGGGGTAATAATAGCACGCAATTCAATTGCATACAATCTTTCCGTCACGCAGAGGCACGACGGAGGCGCAGCGCTGCCAGACCCCTTCCGGGCCACCCCAGGGCGACCCCACAACGCCGCACATCCCGAGGGCACTGAAGAAAGAGCCGGTCGAGGAGGACCCATGGCAGATGAGTTCGTACTTCAGGAGTATCTGGCCCACGGCGTCGAGGACATCGTGTCCGAGGCGCTCAAGGCGACGCTCAAGGACCCGAGGGAGAGCGCCTTCATGGCCCGCTTTGCCGCGGCCGCCCGCACGGCGACCAAGCGCCGCGATGCCGCTGAGCGCGAGGGCGACCACATCCCTCCCTTCCTCATCGCCAGCATCACGAGCGCCTGCAACCTGCACTGCGCGGGCTGCTACTCCCGCTTCACCAAGGAGACGGTGGACGAGGCGCCCACCGACCAGCTCTCCGACGAGGAGTGGCGCTCCGTCTTCACGCAGGCGGACGAGATGGGCGTGAGCTTCATCCTCCTCGCGGGCGGCGAGCCCATGCTGCGCCGCGGGGTCATCGAGGCCGCCGGCGAAATCCCGAGCATCATCTTCCCCATCTTCACCAACGGAACCTTCGTGGATGACCGCTACCTCGAGCTCCTCGACCGCAAGCGCAACCTGATTCCGGTCATCAGCATCGAGGGCGACCGCGAGGAGACCGACGCGCGGCGCGGCGAGGGCGTCTATGACTGCACCATCGCCACCATGGACGCCCTGCACGAGCGGGGGCTCCTCTTTGGCGCCTCCATCACCGTCACGGCGAAAAACGTCAACGACGTCACGTCGACCGAGTTCCTGAAGACGCTCACCGACCGGGGCTGCAAGCTCGTGGTGTACGTGGAGTACGTGCCCATGACCCAGGGCACCCTCGAGCTCGCCCCCGGCGACAAGGAGCGCGGGACACTCCGCGAGCGCATGGCGAGCCTGCGCGAGGAGCTCGAGGACGTCCTCTTCCTCTCGTTCCCGGGAGACGAACGGGCCTCCGGCGGCTGCATCGCCGCGGGGCGCGGCTTCTTCCACATCAGCTCGCACGGCGACGCCGAGCCCTGCCCCTTCTCGCCCTACTCCGACAGCAACGTGCGCGAGATGGGGCTGCGCGCAGCCCTGAACTCGCCGCTGTTCCGGTCCCTGAAGACGAGCGGCATGATGGACGATGACCACGTGGGCGGCTGCGTCCTCTTTGAGAAGCACGCCCAGGTGGAGGCGCTGCTGGCGTAGGGGCGGCGCCTGCGGGGCGATAAAACCGAGGCGACGCGCATCCCCTCGCCGCGGACGCGCGGCACTCCGCAGCCGTGCACCCCGGCCGCGCCCGCGAAGCCATACACCCCAGACGCACATCGCCCCTGTTCCCTTCGCTACACTGGCCGGACCACTGACGTGTCACTTACATGTCGCGGACACGGCCGGCGGCGAGGAGAGCAGGGGTGATGCTCTGTGGACGATAGGTGCAAGGTTGAGGCACGGGAGAGCGGCGGGACGGCTTGCCC
>CAZCTE010000119.1:0-1526 GCA_964501395.1 uncultured Atopobium sp. | reverse complement strand
GGCCCGGCGGGCAATCAGGACGAAAACGACCTCGTGCGCGCCATCTGCGAGGTGGGCCGCGGCGTCGTGCTGCCCGACCTCGCCCGGACGCTCGTGCGCGGCGTTGCCCCGGCGATCGCCCGGCTCGAGGCGCGCGGCGTGGAGCTCCGGGTGCCCGAGCGCGCGGGCGAGCGCGACTATGTTCCCTGCTTCGACCGCGCCCACCGGGACTGGCACGGCATCGTGCGCTCGTCGTACCGCGCAGCCACGCTCGCGGCCCTCGGGCGCGCCGGCGTGCGCGAGCTCCCCCGCTGCGAGCTCGCGGACCTATCATGCGCGGATGACGGCCGCGTCACGGGCGCCGTTCTCCATGACGCAGGACGAGGCCGCTGGGCGCGCGTCCTCGCGGGCGCGGTGGTGCTCGCCACGGGCGGATTCGGCGGGCTCTTCTCGCGCACGCTCACGACCCCCGACGTCCTGGGAACCGCCGCGGCGGCGGCCCTGCGCACCGGCGCGCGCCTCGTCAACGTGGAGTTCATTCAGATCATGCCGGGGCTCGTGGAGCCCGTGAAAGGCGTCGTCTTCAACGAGAAGACCTTCCGCTACGCACGCGTGGAGGGCGTGGAGGGGCCGGGCGCCGAGGGGCTGCTCGACACGCGCTCGGGCCACGGGCCGTTCTCGGCGAGCCAGCCGGACCGTACGGTCGACCTCGCCGTTGCGGCGCGGGGCTTGCGCGGCGCGGCCGTGGGCTTTGACCTGCCCGACGAGCTGCCGGAGTTCATGCGGACGTACTTCGACTGGTTCGCGGAGACCTACGGCGTGCGCGCCGAGAAGGGCGTGCGCATCGCCCCGTACGCTCACGCCTCCAACGGCGGAATCCTCGTGGACGAGCGCGCCCGCACCGGCGTGCCCGGGCTTCTCGCCTGCGGCGAGGCGACGGGCGGCATGCACGGCGCCGACCGGATCGGCGGACTCGCGAGCGCGAACACCCTCGTCTTCGGGGAGATTGCGGGACGCGAGGCAGCACGCGAGGCGCTCTCGCGGACGGGGGCGGCGGGGGCTGGGCGCCGGCCGGGCGGGCCGGGACTAGAGGAGGCAACGCTGGCCACGCTGGGCTCTTCCGCGTCCGTCGACGTGCTCGCCGCCCTGCGCCGGGAGCTCGGCGAGCGCGCGCTCCTCACCCGCAGCGAGCAGGGGCTTCTCGCCCTGGAGGGATGCATCGGCGAGCTGGAGGGGCGCCTACGCGCGGGCATGGGACCGGCGGCGCCCCGCGACGTCATGCTGCGACGGCGCGCCGAGCTCGCGCTCCTCTCGGCCCGCGCGCTCGCAGCGGCCATGCGCGCGCGGCGGGAGAGCCGTGGCGCCCACTACCGCTCGGAGTTCCCCGACGAGGACCCCGCGCAGGCCCGCCCGCTCGTGGTGTCCCTCACGCAGGATGGCACGCCCGTGGCAGCCCCGCTCACGTGAGCGGGGACACACACGGCGTCGGCCGAACTTCGGGCTTTGCGATCGCAGATGTCGAAGTTGCGGGACTCAACAGGCACCAG
>CAZCTE010000118.1:0-4833 GCA_964501395.1 uncultured Atopobium sp. | reverse complement strand
CCATGCGCTCCTCGAGGTCCTTGCGGTACTCGTCGATCTCGTCGAGGACGCCCTCAGGCCACACGTTGCCGGCGCTGGAGTAGGCGACGCAGGTCTGGCAGGTGATGGTGAATCCGGGAGGGACGGGCAGGCCGATGTTGGCCATCTCGGCGAGGTTGGCTCCCTTGCCGCCCGTGATCCACTTGGCCTGGTCAACGGTGTCGGCCGCGACCTCGGTCACGTTGGTGCCGTTGGCGTCGAAGCCGAAGCGGTAGACGTGCTTTTCTGCCATTGTTTCCCCTGTCTTTCTCTGGTCCAGACGCGCCCTCTGGGGACGCGCACTTACACGTACCGGACACCGGGCCGCCCGGCCCGATGCACTCTGGCCATTCTAGCAACGCCCGTTCGCATCCATAGAAGTTTTGGCTAATCGGTCCGTCGCCGTCGATAAGCGGCCGCTCGGAGAAAGCCGCGGGGCCCGGAACGCGCCCGGACCCCGCGTGTAGTAGCATGGAAGAGTTGTTGCCTTAAAGACCGTTGCCTTCGGCCCTCTGTCGGATAGACGCCGTTGGCCGCCTGCCACCCCTACTTACTTGGGGACGCGCTCCCCGTCCTTGTTGAAGACGGCGCCGACCTCGCGCGTGGGCTCCTCGCCGGTGAGCGAGGAGATGACCGTGACCGCCGGGCCCAGGAGGTCAATCGAGGGGATGCCCCTGCGGTCGAGCTCGCGCCTGATCTCGCGGCGCAGGATGGCGTCCGCGAAGGTGTGGAACACGGCGCACGGGCGGTCGGGGTCGTAGTTGGCGTCCAGGAAGGCGCTCACGGCGGCGACGTCCTTCACGTTGGAGAGCCGCTCGATGTCAACGGAGTCGTCGCCGAACTGGGCGGCGGCGGCCATGACCACGGTGTTGGCCGTCTCCCCGCGCGCGTCTGACAGAACGAGGATGAGAGGGACGACGTCACCGAACAGGTCGTCGTCCAGGTCCAGCTTGGCCATCAAGGTCCCCCTTTGCGTGTCCGCCGGCGGGGCCTGGAGTCTGCCCGCCGGCCGTAGTCTCTACTTCCTGCGCGAGAGCGCGCCGATGTCCGCGACCCCGGAGAAGACCGCGACGAAGCGGTTGAGGAGCCTGAGCCGGTTCTCCCTTACCGCAGTATCCTCGTCCATGACAAGCACGTCGTCGAAGAATCGGTCGATGGGTCCCTTGAGCCCCGCGAGAGCGGCGATGGCTCCGGCAAAGTCCCCTGACGCGAGGGCCGCCTCGACCGTCTGGGACTCTTCGTCGCAGGTGGCGAGAAGCGCGCGCTCCGCGTCCCCGAACATGGCCTCGTCCACGCTCGTGCCGAGCGCGGGGTCCGCGAGATGGGCGGCGCGGGCGTAGGCCTGCGCGAGCGACTCGAAGGTGGCGGGGTCCTCGCGGCGCGCGTCCTCGAGGGCGTGCGCGCGGGAGAGGAACGCGCCCGGGTCCACCACGCCCACGGCCGAGACGGCCTCCACGGTGTCCGGCGAGACGCCCTCGTCACGGGCGATAGAGGCGAGTCGTCCCCGGAAGAAGGCGAGGACGTCGTCCTCGGTCTTGGCGCGGTCGAAGGCGAGGCCCTGGGCCTCGTAGGCGTCGAGCGCGCAGCCCACGAGCTCGGCCAGGGCGCCGCGCTCGGCCCCGCGCAGCATCGCGATGACGCCGATGGCGCTGCGCCTCACGGCGAAGGGATCCGAGGAGCCGGTGGGCGGCTGCTCGATGGCGAACATGCCGCAGATGGTGTCGAGCTTGTCGGAGACCGCCACGGCCACGCCCACCGGGCCCGCGGGAAGGTCGTCGCCGGCGAAGCGCGGACGGTACTGGTCGCGCACGGCCTCGGAGACCTCCTGGGGCTCGCCCGCGGCGGCCGCGTAGTAGCTGCCCATGACGCCCTGCTGGCTCGTGAACTCGACCACGGCCTGGGTCACGAGGTCGGCCTTGGCCAGGCGCGCCGCCCGCGCGGCAAGCGCCGCGCGGCTCTCGTCGAGCCCGAGCGAGCGGCGGGCCACCTCGGGCGCCAGGCGCTCCATGCGCTCGGCCTTCTGCAGCATGGTGCCCAGCCTCTCCTGGAAGGTGACCTCGCCCAGCCGCGGCAGGTAGTCCTCGAGCGGGCGCTTGAGGTCCTCCTCGTAGAAGAACTTGGCGTCGTCCAGGCGGGCGCGGACCACGCACTCGTTGCCCTCGATCACGCGCTCGGCGTTCTCGGGTCGGGTGTTCATGACGGTCACGAACTCGCGCGTGAGCCTGCCCTCGGCGTCGTAGATGGGGAAGTAGCGCTGGTGCGAGAGCATGGACTCGCAGATGATCTCGTGCGGGACGCCGAGGAACTCCTCGTCGAAGGTGCCCACGACCACGGTGGGCCACTCGCAGAGGTTCACGACCTCGTCCAGCACGCGCTTGGGCGTGTCCACGTGGGCGCCCCCGCGCTCCACCTCAACGCGGGCGATGCCCTCGGCGATGACCTCGCGGCGACGCTCCTCGAGCAGGACGCCGCAGGACTCGAGCACGCCCTCGTAGGCGGCCGGCTCGCTCACGACGTGCTCGCCGGGGCCGAGGACGCGGTGGCCGCGGGTGGTGTTGCCGCTCGTGACGTCGGCGTAGCGCACGGGCACGACCTCGGAGCCCAGAAGCGCGCAGATCCAGCGGATGGGGCGCACGAAGGTCTGGTGCTCGCTCCCCCAGCGCTGGCTGCGGTAGTTGGGCCACTCGAGCCCGCCGATCACGCGCTCGGAGAGCTCGCTCAGGATGGGCATCGCGGGGGCGGAGGGCACGCTCCGCTCGGCGAAGACGTACTCGCGGCCGTCGTCCTCGACGCGGCGCACGAGCTCGGCGGCGGCCACGCCGCACTTGCGCGCGAAGCCCTCGGCGGCCTTGGTGGGCGTGCCGTCCTCGGCGAAGGCGATGCTCGCGGCGGGGCCGCGCCTCACCTCGTGGACGGCCTCGGTCTCGCAGGCCACGTCCGCCACGATCACGGCGAGACGGCGCGGCGTCGAGGCCACGCGCACCTCCCCGTGGGCGAGGCCGGCCTCGTCGAGGCCGCGCTCCACGAGCGGGCCCAGCTGCCTGACGGCGTTGATGAGCGGCGCGGAGGGCATCTCCTCCGTGCCGATCTCGAGCAGGAAGTCGCGGGTCTCGGCCATCTAGGCCACCTCCCCCTTCTTGGCCGCGGCGTCGGCGCCGGCCACCTCGGCGAGGTAGGCCTCGCAGCAGGCCTTGGCCACGGCGCGCACGCGCAGGATGTAGTTGGCGCGCTGGACGGCGGAGAGCGCGCCGCGCGCGTCGAGCAGGTTGAAGGCGTGGCTGCACTTCATGACGCAGTCGTAGGCGGGCAGCGGCAGCCCGGCCTCGAGGCAGGCGTGGCACTCGGCCTCGTAGTCGTCGAACTTCTGGCGCGCCATCTCGACGTTGGCGACCTCGAAGTTGTAGGCCGAGAACTCGCGCTCGTTCTCGAGGAAGACGTCGCCGTAGGTCATGGGCGTGCCGTCCGGCAGGTGGCTCCACACCACGTCATAGACCGAGGTCACGCCCTGGATGTACATGGCTATGCGCTCGAGGCCGTAGGTGATCTCCACGGGCACGGGGTCCACCTCGATGCCGCCCACCTGCTGGAAGTAGGTGAACTGGGTGACCTCCTGGCCGTCGAGCCAGACCTCCCAGCCCAGGCCCCAGGCGCCGAGCGTGGGGCTCTCCCAGTCGTCCTCGACGAAGCGCACGTCGTGCTCGGCGGGGTCGAGGCCGATGGCCTTGAGGGAGTCGAGGTAGAGGTCCTGCGAGTCCGCGGGCGAGGGCTTGATGAGCACCTGGAACTGGTAGTAGTGCTGCAGGCGGTTGGGGTTCTCGCCGTAGCGCCCGTCCGCCGGGCGGCGGCACGGCTGCGGGTAGCAGGTGCGCCACTCCCCCGGGCCGAGGCTCCGCAGGGTGGTTGCGGTGTGGAAGGTCCCGGCGCCCACCTCGGAGTCGTAGGGCTGCATGACGGTGCAGCCGCACGACGCCCAGTAGCGCTCGAGCGCGAGGATCATGTCCTGGAACGTAAGCACGTCCTTGCTCATGTGCGTGTCTCCTTGCCTGTTGGTGCTAGAGCAGGCCGAAGTCGGAAAGCGGCCAGTAGATGAGGAACGCCCTCGATGTTACGTCATCGACGTCGACAGGTCCAAAGTAGCGCGAGTCGCGTGAGTCGGTCCTGTTGTCGCCCATGACCCAGACGGTCCCCTCGGGCACCGTGTAGGGGTAGGTGATCCCCGCCGAGCCCGCGTAGTCGCTGAGGGAGTAGGTGGGCTTGCCGTCCACGTAGGGCTCGTCGAGCTTCTCGCCGTCCACGTAGACCTCGCCGTCGATGAGGTCGATGGTCTGCCCGGCCACCGCGATCACGCGCTTGATGAGGATCTCCCCGTCGGTGGGGCTGTAGAAGGTGACGATGTCGCCCTGCTGCGGCTCGGTGAAGTAGAGCGAGACGGACTCGCCGAGGAGCATGTCGCCCTCCTGGATGGTCTCGAGCATGGAGCCCGTGGGGACCACGTAGGGCGTGATGACGTAGGTGCGCAGGATGGCGGCGACCAGGACGGCGGCCACGATGGGCCCGAAGAAGCCGAGAAGGCGCGAGAGGCACCCCTGGGGCTTCTCCGCGGGCTCGGAGGGGTCGGCGGTCGCCGGGGGCTCCTCCCGTGCGGGGGCCTGCTCCGCGAGGGGAGCCGGCTGGGGAAGCTGCTCCACGCGCCTGTCCTGCTGCGAGAAGAGACGGTCCTCCGAGTCGGCGCCCTGCTCGGCGAAGGGGGCCGGCGTGACGAAGAGGCCCCGCTCGTCCTCGGGAACCCGCCCGGCGTCGACGCCCTCGGCCGGG
>CAZCTE010000117.1:0-4833 GCA_964501395.1 uncultured Atopobium sp. | reverse complement strand
TGCGCGCATTGGACGGGAGATCGCGACGGGCCGCAGCACCCGATTCGCATCTCGCAGCCGCACCATGAGCTCTGGTACGCCACGTGCATACGCGACGTTCAACGTAACCCGTTATGGCCACGCCACGTGTACACAATCGAGATCAAAGTGCCGAAATCGGCGAGTTGGCACGCGTTATGTGCACGCCATGTGGCCATAACGGGTTATGTTCAGCCGAGGAGATGGTGGCCAGGCGAAGCGAGCCACGAGAGGTGTCGACCATGGGGAAGGTATGCGCTCTCGATGAGAGGGTATGCGCTCCCCATCGTAGGGTGTGCACTCTTGCCCCCGTTGGGTGAGTTGCGTTATCGCAGGTCAGGGGCTTGGCGAGAAGCACGGGCAGCCGGAAGAGAGCGCACACCCTCATTGTCCGAGCGCATACCCTACTTTTGGGAGCGCATACCCTCGCGGGAAGGCGGGAGGGCGCGAAGCCAGCGGCGCAGACCCGCCGGCAGATCCGACCCCCTACTCGCCCTCGAAGGTGACGCCGTGCAGGGCGAGCCGCTCGAAGACGCGGAAGATGTGCGTGTACCAGAGGTCGGAGCGGGACTGCGGTCGCACGAGGACGGAGCGCACCCCCGCCAGGTTGCCCGCCGCCACGTCGGTGTAGACCTGGTCGCCCACCATCACGGTCTTCTCGGCCGGCACGTCAAAGCGTCGCATGGCGCGCCGCAGGGCGAAGGGAAACGGCTTCATCGCGTGGTCCACAAAGTCCACGCCCAGCTCGGCGGCCGTGCGGCTCACATGGCTCGTGTGGAAGTTGTTGGACACGAGGCAGAGGGAGAGCCCCGCCTCGCGGGCGCGGTCGAGCCACGCCACGACCTCGGCCGGGGCCTCGTGCGCGTCACGCGGCACGCAGGTGTTGTCCCGGTCCAGCAGCACCAGCTCGATGCCCTGCCCCACCAGCTCGTCGATGTCAATGAGCGGAAGCGACGCCACGTAGCGCCATGCCCTGAAAAGCCCCATGCGCCCTCCTACGAGTGCTCGGCGATGGCCTGCAGGTGCTCCTCGTAGGTGCTGCTGAAGGCGTACTCCGTCTCGCCGTCGTCGTTGGTCCAGAAGAAGAAGTAGAAGATGCCGTTTTCGATGGCGTCCGTGTCCGGCGAGCAGACCGCCTCCAGGGCCTCGAGCCCCGGGTTGCAAATCGGCGTGGGCGGCAGGCCCGTGTTGGTGTAGGTGCTGTACGGGTCATCCTCGTCGTGGACCTCCTCCGCAGTGGGATCGTGCCCCACGGAGTAGGCCGTGGTCGCGTCGGACTGGAGGTAGCCGTAGTTGGGCTCCCCAAAGTTGTTGAGCCGGTTGTAGAAGACGGCCGCCACGGTGGCGCGCGTGGAGGAGGTGGACTCCTTCTCCACGATGGAGGCGAGGTTGACCAGGTCGGCCACCGAGAGCCCCAGGGACTCCGGATAGCTCAGGTCGAGCGTGGCGAGCTCGGTCTCGAACTGGCTCAGCATGGTGCGGATGATCTCGTCGGCCGTGACGTCCTCGTCGGTGAAGCTGTAGGTCTTGGGGAAGAGGAAGCCCTCGAGCGAGTCGTTGCCCACGTCCTCAAGGAACTCATAGTCAGCCACGTAGTTGGAGGCCTTGGCCTGCTCGATGAACTCGTCGGCCGAGATGGAGAAGGTCGCCTCCACGAGCTCGGCGATGGACGCCACCGTGTAGCCCTCGGGCACGGTGAGGGTGACCCCGGCATTGGGCCCTTCCACGAGCTGGTTGATGATGTCGGAGAGGTCCTGCCCGGTGACGAAGACGTAGGCGCCGCTCTTGATGCTCTGCTCGGCCTCAAGGCGCTTCACCATGGCGAGAAACTCGCTCGTGCTCTCGATGACGCCGGCGTCGTAGAGGGTCTGGGCCACGGTCGAGGCGCCCGCGCCCTCGGCCACCGTCACGTTGACGGTGATGCCGGCCTCGATCTCCTGGGTGTCACCGTCGCTGCTGCCCGTGACGGCGGGCACCACCACAAAGACGATGGCGAGAAGAACCGCCACGACCACGAGCCCCAGCACGAAGAAGGGGGCGCGGCTGCGGCGGCGAGAGGTGGTGTCACGCTGGACGTGGTGGGCACCGGCGCGCCGCGTTGCGGAGGCGGTGCGGCTGGAGACGCGCCCGCCGGAGAGGGCGCTGCGCGGGGCCGTGGCGCCGGTCGCGCTCGGGGCGGAGGCCCCGTTGGCGTTGCGCGGGGCGGTGGCGCCGCCGGTGCCGTTCACGAGCGAGTTGTGCGCCGCGTGCGACGGCGCGGGGCGCCGCTCGGCGGACGTCTGGCGAGCGGAGGAGCTCGTGTCCCTGAAGCGGGCTCCGCGGGCCCTGGGGGGCCTGTCGTCAGATGTGGCCATCATGACCTTTCAGCTCTGCCCGGCGTCGAGCCAGGACTGCAGGAACAGGGACGCGGCGACCATGTCGACCTTGCCGCGCATGGTCCTCTCGGAGAGGCCCTGCTCCCTCAGGATACGCTTGGCCTCCTGCGAGGAGAGCCGCTCGTCGGCGAACTCCAAGGGAAGTCCGCAGGTCCGGGCGATCTGCTCCGCCTGCCGCTCGATTCTGCCCGCCTGCGGGCCCTCCTCCCCCGCCAGGGTGAGGGGCCGCCCGCAGAGCAGGAGCTCGGGCTCCCAGTCCTCCAGCACGCGCCGGAAGCTGCGCGCGCCGGCGAGCACCTCGGCCGCCGGCAGCACGCACACCGGCGAGGCCACGCGCCCCGCCGGGTCGCTCACGGCCACGCCCACGCGCACCTCGCCGATGTCGAGGGCGAGGACCCTCACTTGACCCCGAGCGCCTCGCGCGCGGCGTCGAGCGCGGCGTCGATGCCGGCGGGGTCCGAGCCGCCCGCCTGAGCCATCGCGGGCCGGCCGCCGCCGCGGCCGCCCACGATCCCGGCGATGTTCTTGATAATCTCGCCTGCCGAGAAGCCCGCGGACACGGCGCCGTCCGTGCCGCCCGCGAGCAGCGCCACCTTGCCGTCGGGCGTGGCGGAGGCGATCACGCAGGCCACCGGCTCGCCGCCCGCGGCGTCGCGGATGCCGTCCCAGGCCGAGCGCATCTCCTTGCCGGCAAGGCCGTCCAGCCGGGCCACCACGAGCTTGTAGCCGTCCATCTGCACCGCGCCGCGGTAGGCGTCGGCGACCTTGCCCGCGCCGGCACCGGTGGTGGCTGCCTCGAGGGCACGGCGGGTCTCGCGCAGCTCGTGCTGGAGGGCTGCCACGCGCTCGGCGACGTCCTCGGGGCGGCACTTGAGCTCGTGGGCCACCTCGTCGAGGGCGAGCAGGCGCTCGTCGGCGTACTCGATGGCGCCCATGGAGGTCACGGCCTCGATGCGGCGGGCGTTGGAGCCCACGGAGCTCTCGGAGACGATCTTGAACAGGCCCAGGTCGGCGGTGTTGCGGGCGTGCGTGCCGCCGCAGAGCTCGCGCGAGAAGGGCGCGTCGGAGTCGCCGGTGGAGACCACGCGCACCACGTCACCGTACTTCTCGCCAAAGAGGGCGACGGCGCCGGAGGCCTTGGCCTCCTCGATTCCCATGACGCGGGTGACGATGGGCTCGGCGGCAAAGATCTCAGCGTTGACCATGCCCTCGATGCGGGAGAGCTCGTCGGCCGTCACGGCCTCGAAGTGGGTGAAGTCAAAGCGCAGGCGGTCGGGCGCCACGAGCGAGCCGGCCTGGGAGACGTGGTCGCCCAGGACGCGCTTGAGCGCGGCGTCCAGGAGGTGGGTGGCGGTGTGGTTGCGGCGGATGAGCTCGCGCCGGCCCGCGTCAACGGCGGCGGTGACGGCGGCGCCCTTGGCGAGCGCGCCCTCCTCCACCGTGGCCACGTGCACGTAGAGGCCGTCCTTGATCTTGGTGTCGGTCACGCGCAGGCGCGCGCCCTCGCACGAGATGACACCGGTGTCGCCCACCTGGCCGCCCATCTCGGCGTAGAACGGGGTGCGGTCGAGCACGACCTCGACCTCCTGCCCGGCCTCGGCGCGCTCGAGCTCGGCGCCGTCCGCCACGAGGGCCAGGACCTCGGCCTCACAGGCGTTGTGGTCGTAGCCGCAGAACTCGGTGGCCGCCAGGCGGTCGGCGAGCTCGGTCCAGACGTCGTTGAAGGTGCCCCAGGCGTCGCGGTTGGCGGAGGCGCGGGCGCGCTCGCGCTGCTCGGCCATGCAGGCGTCAAAGCCCTCCATGTCCACGGCCACGCCGCGGCCCTCGCAGATCTCGCGCGTGAGGTCGATGGGGAAGCCGTAGGTGTCGTGCAGCTTGAAGGCCACCTCGCCGGGCAGAGCCGCGCCCTCGGCGAGGGCGTCGACCTCGGCCGCGAGGAGCTGCTCGCCGGCGTCGAGCGTGGTGCCAAAGCGCTCCTCCTCGGCGCGGACGATGCCGTCGATGAGCGAGCGGCTCTCCACGACGGCCGGGTAGTTCTCGCCCATGAGGCGGCAGATCTCCTCCACGTAGGCGCCGAGGAACGCGCCCTCGATGCCGAGCAGGCGACCGTGGTAGACCGCGCGCCGCAGGAGGCGGCGCAGGACGTAGCCGCGGCCCTCGTTGCCGGGCAGGATGCCGTCGCCGATCATGAAGGTGACGGCGCGGGAGTGGTCGGCCACGATGCGCAGGCTGCGGTCGCGCGCCGCGTCCCCGCCGTAGGCGTGGCCCGAGAGCCTCTCGCCCACCGCGATGAGACCCTGGAGCAGGTCGCCGTCGTAGTTGGTGGACTTGTGCTGCATGATGGCCGCGATGCGCTCGAGGCCCATGCCGGTATCGATGTTGCGGTGGGGCAGCTCGGGGAGGGAGCCGTCCTCCTGGCGGTCGTACTGCGTGAAGACCA
>CAZCTE010000116.1:0-4873 GCA_964501395.1 uncultured Atopobium sp. | reverse complement strand
CCATGACGACCTCCTCGAGCGCGGTGTTGCCGGCGCGCTCGCCCAGGCCGTTGATGGTGCACTCCACCTGGCGGGCGCCGTTCTTGACGCCCTGGAGGGCGAGCGCCGTGGCCATGCCCAGGTCGTTGTGGGTGTGCACGGAGATGATCACGTTCTCGATGCCGATGACGTTGTCCGCGAGGCCCTTGATGCGCGCGCCGAAGTCCTCGGGCAGCTGGTAGCCGGTGGTGTCGGGGATGTTCACCACGGTGGCGCCCGCGTCCACGGCGGCCTGGATCACGCGGATGAGGAAGTCCTGGTCGGCGCGGCCGGCGTCCTCGGCGTAGAACTCGACGTCGTCCACGTACTGCTTGGCGTACTTCACGCAGTGGGTGGCGCGCTCGATGCACTCCTCCTCGGTGATGCGGAGCTTCTCCTTGAGGTGGCTCGGCGAGACGCCCAGCCCGGTGTGGATGCGGGGCCGCTTGGCGCTCTTGAGGGCCTCGGCCGCGCGGTCGATGTCCTTGTCCACGGCGCGCGTGAGGCCGCAGACCACGCAGGAGTCCCCGGCGAGCCGGCCGATCTCCTGCACGGAGCGGAAGTCGCCCGGCGAGGAGATGGGAAAGCCCGCCTCGATGACGTCCACGCCCATGCGGATGAGCTCCTGGGCGATGACGAGCTTCTCCTCGGTGTTCATGGACGCGCCAGGCGACTGCTCGCCGTCACGCAGGGTGGTGTCAAAGATGTGAATCTTCCTCGTCATGGCTGCCGCCTTTCTCGTCTGTCCCGGATGGTGCCGGCGCTGTCCGTCGAAGCTGCCAAAGTCCGTCGAAGCCGCTCGAGCCCGGCCAAGCCGCCCGGGCAAAAGAAAGTGCCCCGCCCCTCTTCGCCGGGAAGCGGCGGCACAGCTGCGCGCGCAGGGGTGTGTGCGAGCCCTAGCGCGCGCCCGATAGCGTGTGTAGGTCGAGATCGCCCAGCAGGAGGTCACGGCTGCCGAGAAGGGCGGGTGCGAAGACGCGCCCACAAGCTCGTACGTCAGCAGCCTCGTTCCGTGCCATGCCGGACCCCCTTGGACCTTGCGTGCCCCCTCTGGGCACGTTTGAGTGGACTATGGCACAGATGCCCCACGGGGCGCACAAAGGTTTCTACCTTGTAACAAACATTTCCGCGGGCGGCGCGCCGTCGCGGGCAACGAGCCTCTGAGGAGTCTCTTCAAGCACAAGTGGGACGTTATTAGTCTCGCTTTTTACGTATATTTAATAAGGGCTATTATACTATTCCACAAGCAACTCCCGCGCGGATTCGGCGAGCGGAAGATGTCCTCGCGGCACCTCGAATGAGGACAACGAGACAAACGTGAAGGTGGTTGCCCGGCTCCATCAGTCGGCACCAACCGGGGCATGGTCATTACTTCTACCCGCTCAGTGCCCACTACGTGGCAGAACGCCGTCAGCTCCGCTCGAATTGTGGGCAGTGTCCGCACGAAATACCTGACCTCCCTCCCCCCACACTATTGGCTTTCAAATTGCTTGCGGACCACGCGCAGTGAGTTCTCTTCTCTGCCTCACTACCGCTTGCAAATTGTCTGCTTTAACATAACATGTTATTATTGAATCCTGAAAGTCCATTCAGCGAAGTGACTTCGCTGACCGATCCGAACGTAAGGAGGAACCATGCTCGAAAGACTTGATCGTGACTACCAACGTGCGCGAAGGGTCGCGCGGGCAGGTTCCGCCGCGTTCTACGGCCTTGTCGCGCTCTGTCTCGTGGGCGCCCTCGGGTACTTCCTCCACGCCCTCCCCCAGGACCTCTCGGGCGGCAGGTCGCTTGTCGCACTCATCTGCGCCGCCGTCGTTGTGGCACCCGCCGTTCCGGCCGCCGAGTTTCTCCGGCGCTTTGGCCGCGAGGACCGCGCGCCCTTTGGGAGCGGGCAGTCCGCCCGCCTGGTTGCCGCGGCGCTTCTCATGCTTCCGCGTGCGCTTCTCGAAGCGGCGGTGCCGCTGGAGAAGGCAGTCTCAACGGAACTGGCATTCTCCCTCACGCGCCGCGGCTTGTACCTTAGGATAATCTCCGTCACAATCTTTCTTGTGTGTCTGGCAATGATTGTTCGCTACGGAGATGCTCTCAAGGAAGATTCCGACTCCTTCGGCTAATATGTTCGGTCGAGGGAACTTACGTCTCGGAGGTGTAGGGTGCCCATTGTCATGCGACTAGACCGCGTTATGGCGGAGAGGAAGATTTCATCGACGGAGCTTGCCAAGCGCGTCGGCACTTCGACGGTCAATCTTTCCAACATCAAGAACGGCCACATCAGGGGTATGCGCTTCTCCACGCTCGAGGCGCTCTGCCAGGTTCTCAACTGCAAGCCCGGCGACCTGATCGACTACCTTACTCCCGAGGAGAACGAGGCCGAGCGCTCCATCGGCGAGATTCGCGAGAGAAACTACGAGTAGACACGACGCACCATCGGAGCCAGGTCGCCCGCCGCGCGAGCCGCACGCCCGCCGCGGCGGGCTTTTTCGTGTCTCGCCCTGTCATCCTTGCGATCGAGGGGCGTCTAGCCCGCCCACGCGGCGCGGCCCATCAAACGGAAGCGCTCCATCATCTCGCCCGTGAGGCTCGCACGGTCCCCGGTGCGCTCAAGGGGCATCTCCGAGCGGCTGAACCACCGCGCCTCCTTGAGCTCCAGGTGGTCGACCACGATCGTGGGGTCCCCGTCCACCTCGCACCAGAAGCCCACGAGCAGGGTGTCCGTGAAGCTCCAGGGCTGGCTCTTGTAGAAGCGCAGGCTCTTGACGGAGAGGCCCACCTCCTCCCTCACCTCGCGGCGCACGGTGTCCTCGAGAGGCTCCCCAATCTCGGTGAAGCCCGCCACCAGCGCCCAGAGCGCGGTGGTCCTGCCGGCGTAGCGCGTGAGCACGATCCTCTCCTCGCCGTCCTGGCAGCTGGTCACCGCACAGATGACACCGGGGCAGATCTTGGGATACACCACGTTCGCGCACTCCGGGCACACGACCTCGCGACTGCGCGGGGCGAGCTCCGTCCGCGCGCCGCAGCGTCCGCAGAAGCGGTTGTCGCGATACCAGCGGGCGAGCTGAGAGGCGGTTACGGCGGCAAACTGCAGGTGCTGGGGCTCGGTGCGTCGCAGCCAGTTGACGGAGACGTACGAGAACCCCGCGGGCACGGAGATGCGGTCGTCGAGCGCGAGGAAGAAGCGCTCCTCCCCCAGCGAGAAGAGATACGTCACGCGGTCAGGCCGCACGCGGTAGTCCGCGAGACGGGGCAGCTCCATCACCTCGCCCGAGTCCCCGGCATCGGCGTCCGCGCGGCCCACATGGGTGATCCGTGCGAGACAGCCCTCCTGCGAGCAGTGGAGCACGTAGTCGCCCGCGTCGGGCTCCAGCGGCTCGAAGTGGTTGTCATAGGCGTGCTCCGGCCCGACCTCGTGAATCACGCGCCCTCCTCGCTCAGCTTGTGACGGTCGCAGAGCTCGCTCACCAGCACCGCGACGAAGATGGTGCCAAAGCCCAGCGCAAGCCGCGGCGTGACCACCTCGCCGTAGAAGAGCACGCTCGCCACCACGGCAAAGACGCTCTCAAGGGAGAGCAGCAGCGACGCCTGGGCCGGCGGCACATGCGCCTGCCCCGCGTTCTGGCCGAGGGTGCAGAGCACCGACGAGAGCAGCACGAGGTAGGCCAGGGACACCCAGACGTCCGGGCTCGAGAAGGTCGCAAGCGTGGGCGGCTCCTCGAGGGCGAGCGCGGTGGCCAGCGCAACGAGCGCGCCCACCACGAGCTGCACCGAGGTGAGCGTCATGACGTCATGGTCCGCCGAGAAGCGCGCCACGAACACGATGTGCAGGGCAAAGAGCGCGGCCGCCACGAGGGTGAGCCAGTCGCCGCGGCTCATGTCGAGCGAGAGGTCGTTGCCCAGGGCCACGAGGCCCACGCCCACGATGGCGAGAAGCGCGGCCACAAGGCTGTTGCCGCCGGGCCGCTGGCGCGTGACGACCCAGTTGATGAAGGGCGTCATGACGCAGTAGACGGCCGTGAGAAAGGCGTTGCGGCCGGGCGTGGTGTCGTCCAAGCCAATGTTCTGCACCACGTAGGCGGTGCCCCAGACCAGGCCCAAGACCGCGCCCAGGGCCAGGTGGCCGGCGTCGAGGCTGCGCCGGATGCGCCGGAGGAAGATGAGCGCCACGAGCACGGAGGCAAGCGAGAAGCGCGTGAACATGAGCCAGGCCGGGGAGATGGCGTCGAGCGTGTCCTTCATCACCACGAAGGAGCCGCCCCAGATGGCGGCGCACACGGCGAGAAGGAGCTTCCAGGCCCAGGCGGGAACGCGGCCGGCGGGCGCGTGGGGAGCGGGCGCGTCGGCGCTCCCGGCGGCGCCCCAGGCGACGGTCGCCCCAGCGCTCCCGGCGGCGCCCTTCTCGCCCGCGACCTTCTCGGCCCCCGCGTCTGTTCTCATCTGGTCATCCATGGCGCGCGATTATAACAGCCGTAGCGCGCCCGCGAGTGCGCTCCTGAAAATCCCTTGTCAGACCTTTACACCGGTGTTGCGCGAGGCCATTTTGCCGTAGACTAAACGCTGGCTGTTCTCTGGCTCTTGGCAGGCCGCAGACCGCCGCATGGCTCTGGCCGACCTGAGGGGGTCGGCCCGTTAGCGCCGGGCTTGGCACCGGCAGGGTTTACAGGAGAGGAGCACTACATGCAGTATTCCGCAGAAGTCGAGAATATGTGCCCCGTTGCCAAGGGCGCATATCACGGCCCCGCGCCCATCCCCGAGGAGGGCAAGTGGGTCCAGGCCAAGGAGATCTCCGACATCTCCGGCTACACCCACGGCGTGGGCTGGTGCGCGCCGCAGCAGGGCGCCTGCAAGCTCAGCCTCAACG
>CAZCTE010000115.1:0-4876 GCA_964501395.1 uncultured Atopobium sp. | reverse complement strand
ATTCGGGGGGCGGGGGGCTTATGTGAGCCCCTGCGTTGCGCGGGCGCCCTAGAGCCTACCACGCCGCTGACACATTTGTAACACTACGCAGACAAAGTAAAACATAAAATAGATTAGCGAAACGCTTGACTCAGCTTACTGGGTGATTACTGTAAGAGATGCTTGGCATCCGGTGTTCATCGAGTGGTTGGAGGCTTGCATGTCTAATCTCGTAGAGTTCCGTCCCGCATCTGGCAGCGAGGCCGTGGGAGGGAGCCTTTTGGGTAACGAAGGTGCCTCGAGCAACGGGAGCGCCCCCAACAACGAGGGCGTCTCAGACAAAGAGAGCCAGCTGGGCAACGAGGTGGAGACCCTGCTGCCCACGCGAAATCTCGTCTCGTTGTTCTTTGGTCTTCGCGGTAGCACGACCATGCTTGCCATCTGCGCGGAGCCCGGGTTTGGTCAGGAGGGGGTCATCTCCGACCTCATGGCCGAGGCGGGTCGCAGAGGATATCGGGCGCTGCGCTATGACTTCCGTTTTAAGGGCTCCGAGGCCGCCTCCGCTGAGATCGTGCGGGTTGCGCGGCGGGCCTCTCGTATGGAGCAGCCCGTTGTCGCGGCCTTCGACAGCATTCCGCCCTCGGATGAGTCCTGCGTGAGGCGTCAGGCCCGCGCGCTCAGGCGGATGTGGGAGGCGGGCGTTCCCGTTGTCTTCTCGCTTGCGCCCGAGGGCTCGCAGCTCCTCGAGCTGCTGCCGGAGTGTACGATCGTGCGCACCCACGACCTGCTGCTCGGTTTCACCGCGGGCTCCGACGCGGGGGACCGTCTCCGCACGCTGCGGAGCCTTTCCTGGGGCATACCGTCGCTCTCTCGCATTCTGTTGCCCGAGCTTGGCTCCAATGGGGAGCTTGCCACGATTCCGTCCTCCTACTTCGAGGAGCTCGGCAGCCTGGTGACGGGGTCGCTGAGGCCGTCGCTCTCGGACGAGGAGCTTCGTCTTAGGCTCGCGATGCACCTTCTGGGGAGGGGCACGTGCGAGGAGCTCGCGCTCGTGTGCGGCGGCGTCTCACGGGAGCTTCTTGAGTGGATTCGCGACACCGCTCCCGTCTTTGCGATTTCGTCGAGGCTCGACCGCTTTCGGTCCCTTACGGACGCGCGGACGGGTGCCTTGGAGTCCTGCCTCTCGGCCCTCTCTCCCACGTCTTCGATGTTCGAGACCGTATGCCCCGCCTGCATCGAGCTTCTCTTCGGCCGCGGTGACGTGGAGCGGGCGGCGTGCCTGTTCTCCCTGCCCCACGCCGAGATCGCCCTGCCGGCCGCGCTGTCGCACGCCGTGCCGCTCCTGGACGTGGGTCGCGTGGACATCCTGCAGCGCGCGCTTGAGGACGAGTCCTGCGAGGGTGAGCTTGAGTCTGAGCCCGAGTACGCCGGCGCCCTGAGGCGGGCCGTATGCGCCCTTGCCGGTGACGTGCGGGACGCGACGCCCTCCGCGTTTGGGACGGCGTGGGCCCACGCCCTTGAGGGGCCGTCGCGCGACCTGGCGCTGTTCTGCGACCTGAGGTGGATGCTGCGGGGAGAGGCTCCCGTGCCCCTGTTGGACGAGGCGGGCCTGACAGACGCCGGACGGCGGCTTCTCGTTCACCGGGAGGCCCGCAACCTGATGGTGCGGGGAAGGTTCTCCGCCGCGACGAGGCTTCTGGTGGCAAACCCCGCGGACGGCGCGGCGACCCAGGTCTCCTCGGCGCTCCTCTGCCTTGACCTCGAGGTCTCGAGGCTTCTCTTGGGGGATTCGCCCACCGAGGAGTCGGGCGAGGTCGAGGCGGCCCTGCGCCTGCTCTCCTCCGAGAGGGTCCCGGGCCTGAGGGGCTACGCGAACTGCCTCAGGCTGGTTCGGGCGGTTCTGACCGGCGGGACGGATGCGTCGGGGATCGCCGGGCAGCTCATCTCGCGGTCGGAGCGCAGCGGCGATGCCCTCGTGCAGCTCGTGGCCCTGCTCGTGGGCTGCGTGACGGACATCCGGTCCGGGGCCATCGCCCGCGGCAACGTGAGGGCGACGCTGGCCCTGACGCTCGCGCGCGGGCTCTCGCTCGACTATCTGGCGCGCCTTGCGGACCTTTTGGGGAGGGCGGCGCGCCATCTTCTGGGAGAGCCCGTCCCCGCGCGGGACGAGCGCGACTTCGGGGACGACCTCGAGGAGGTCTGCCTGCTCGCGGACGAGGTGATGCTGGCCGAGGAGGACGCCGCGGTCGTGAGGAGGGCGTCGGGGGACAGGGCGCCGAGGGAGGCGCTCTGGGTCCTGCTCGTCCTGACGGAGGGCATGGGAGCGCTCTCCCTGGAGCTCAGGGAGGCCCTGCCGTCGGAGTGGGCGCGCGCCCTCGCGGCCATGAGGGGGCGCGTGCTGCGGCCCGGCAGGGGGACTGCCTGGCTTGGCGAGGGCGCGGCCGGTGGGCAGACGTCCGGCCGAGACGGAGAGGGCCGGGGCGTTCCCCCGGTTGACCTGAGGCTGCTCGGCGGCTTTGAGCTGCGGGTGGACGGCGTGCGGGTCCTCGACGGGCGGCTCGAGCACAGGAGCGCAAAGCCCCTGATGGAGTACCTGGCGCTGCGGCAGGGGGCCACGGCCAAGCGCTTCGAGCTCGTGGAGCAGGTGTGGCCCGAGTGCGACTACGCGAGCGGCTTCGGCAGAATCTACCAGGCCACGAGCGTGATCCGCTCGGTGATAGGGGGCGTGAGGAAGGGGCTCGACCCGTTTGTCGTCGGGCGCTCGTCGAAGGAGGTGTCCCTCAACAGGACCCTCGTGCGCTGCGACGTCGACGACTTCAGGCTGTGCGCCCGCGAGGCGATTGACGGGACGGGCGACGAGAGGGTCCTGGAGATGGCGCGGAAGGCGGAGGGGCTGTACGCGGGCGACCTCTACCTGCCGAGCGTCGACGCGACGGGCTTTATCTACGAGACGCGCGAGGAGCTGAGGCTGCTCTATGCCGACGCCATGGTGGCGGGCGCGGAGGCGGCGCTGAGGCTCGGGAAGGGCAGGACCTCCATCCGGCTGGCCAGCAACGCGCTCGCAACCGACGACATGCGCGAGGACGCGGTCACCGCACTGGTGAGGGCGCTCAAGGCGAGCGGGCGCAACGCGGAGGCCGAGCAGCAGTATCGGAAATACGCGGGAAAGCTGCTCAGAACGTCGAGAAGGGCTCCCTCGAAGCAGCTGCGGAGGGAGGCGGGCGACGTGCTTGGCCAGGCCGGCGAGGCCACCGTCAGCGAGGCGATGGTGGAGTAGCGCCTTTTGGTGCTCATTCAGTGAGAGCCGACATCCGCAGGGCCCCGGCCAGGGGGTAGCGAGTAAAGTGTGACAGCGAGTGTTTCGTGGGGTCACGACCCCGGATGCATAAGGGAGTCACATGCCTAACTTTCTCTCCAAACTGCTCTCTCTGGGCTCCGACCGCGAGCTCAAGGAGTTCGAGCGGCTCGTTGCGAAGATCAACGAGCTCGAGCCCACGTTCGAGGCCATGGACGAGGAGGAGCTCCGAGGCTGCACGGCGAAGTTCCGCGAGCGCTACGACCAGGGCGAGACCCTCGACGACCTGCTCCCCGAGGCGTTTGCCGCGGTGCGCGAGGCCTCTAAGCGAACCACTGGCCTGAGGCACTTTGACGTCCAGCTCATCGGCGGCATGGCGCTGAACCGCGGCACCATCGCCGAGATGAAGACGGGCGAGGGCAAGACGCTCGTGGCCACGCTCGCCGCGTACCTGAACGCCATCCCCGGCAAGGGCGTGCACGTGGTCACCGTGAACGACTACCTGGCCAAGCGAGACAGCGAGTGGATGGGGCGGGTCTACAAGTACCTGGGCATGACCGTGGGCCTCATCCAGAACGGCATGAGCGTCACGAGCAAGAAGCCCGCCTACCAGGCCGACATCACCTACGGCACCAACTCGGAGTTCGGCTTCGACTACCTGCGGGACAACATGGTCACGCGGGCCAACGCGCGCGTCCAGCGCGGTCACTTCTACGCCATCGTGGACGAGGCCGACTCCATCCTCATCGACGAGGCGCGCACGCCGCTCATCATCTCCGGCGCGGGCACCAAGTCCGCTGCCACCTACAAGGACTTCGCGCGCGCCGTGCGCGGCCTCAGGCAGGATGTCGACTTCGAGATGGACGAGGCCAAGCACACCATCGCGGCCACCGATGACGGCCTCAAGAAGATCGAGCGCGCCCTGGGCACCGACATCTACTCCGACGACTCCGGCCAGCTCGTGAACCACCTCCAGCAGGCCCTCAAGGCGGAGTACATGTTCCACCGCGACCAGCAGTACGTGGTCATCGACGGCGAGGTAAAGATCGTCGACGAGTTCACCGGCCGCATCATGGAGGGCAGGCGCTACTCCGAGGGCCTGCACCAGGCCATCGAGGCCAAGGAAGGCGTGATCGTCCGCGAGGAGAACCAGACGCTCGCCACCATCACGCTCCAGAACTACTTCCTCATGTACGAGAAGCTCTCCGGCATGACGGGAACCGCCATGACCGAGGACGCGGAGTTCCGCGAGGTCTACCACATCCCCGTCGAGGTGGTCCCGCCCAACAAGCCCGTCATCCGCATCGACCACGACGACCTCGTGTACCGCACGATCGACGCCAAGTTCAAGGCCGTGGCCGACGACGTGGTGGAGCGCCACGAGAAGGGTCAGCCGATTCTCGTGGGCACCGTCTCGATCGAGAGCTCTGAGCGGCTCTCCCGCATCCTGAGCAAGCGCGGCGTCAAGCACAGCGTCCTCAACGCGAAGTTCCACGAGCGCGAGGCGCAGATCGTGGCCCAGGCGGGCCGCGAGGGCGCCGTCACCATCGCGACCAACATGGCCGGCCGTGGCACGGACATCCTGCTCGGCGGCAACCCCGA